>CBDTVH010000508.1:0-2421 GCA_965363665.1 uncultured Yoonia sp.
CGATGCAGGAAAAAGAAGTGACGATCGCAGGCGAACATCGCCCCCTTGGCGTCCCCTTCCACGTTCTTGCCACCCAAAACCCGATTGAACAGGAAGGGACTTACCCGCTGCCCGAAGCGCAGCTTGACCGTTTCCTCGTGCAGATCGACGTGCCCTACCCCGACCGAGCGACTGAGAAAGACATTCTTATCGCGACAACCGGCGTCGAAGACGCAAAATCAAAGGCAGTCTTTACTGCGCAAGAGCTGCTTGACGCGCAAACACTGCTGCGGCGGATGCCAGTGGGCGACAACATCGTTGAAATGATCCTAGATCTGGTGCGCGCCTGCCGCCCCGACGATGAAAACGCGCCTGATATCGTCCGCCAAAACGTCAGCTGGGGGCCCGGCCCGCGCGCCGCACAGGCGTTGATGCTGACTGTGCGGGCACAAGCGCTGCTGGAAGGCCGCTTGGCACCCTCTGCTGAAGATGTCCGCGCAATGGCTGTACCTGTGCTTGAGCACCGCATGGCGCTGTCCTTTGCGGCCCGCGCACGCGGCGAAAGCATCCACCACGTCATCAACACCGTCGCCGACCAGATCACGACCGTGGCCAGCGCTGCATGACAAACCCCCTCGCCCTGAGATCCGACGCCGAGGCGCTTGCCGCCCCGTTGCCCCCGCTTCTGGCGGAGGCAGAGCATTTGGCGTCTGCGGTCCTTTTGGGCGAACACGGGCGCAGGCGTGCCGGCACAGGCGACACGTTCTGGCAATACCGCCCTGCCCAACCCCACGATGAAGCACGCAGCATCGACTGGCGACGGTCCGCGCGATCGGATGCGAATTTCGTGCAAGACAAGGAATGGCAGATTGCGCAGTCGATCATCCTGTGGGTGGATCAGGCGGCATCCATGTCTTTTGGGTCCGATGACAACCTGCCAACCAAAGGGCAACGCGCCCGCACCCTGGGCCTTGCCTGCGCGATCTTGCTGATCCGTGGCGGCGAACGCGTGGGCCTGACCGGATTGCGATTGCCACCACGCCGGGGTGAGGCACAGTTGATGCAAATGGCGCAGCTGTTGTCGCAATACGACGACACCGACTATGGCGCACCCGAAGCGCAAGGCATGCTGCCACACTCACGCGCGCTGTTCATCAGCGACTTTCTGGGCGATATGAAACCCATCGAAGAGGCACTATTGCGCGCGGCTGACAGGGGTGTGGGCGGGGCGCTTTTGCAAGTGCTCGATCCGCAGGAAGAGGCCTTCCCGTTTGACGGGCGCACGATTTTTGAAAGCATGTCCGGGGCCCTCCGGCACGAGACGCTGAAGGCCGGTGATCTGAAGTCCCGCTACCTCGACCGGTTGGCGGAACGCAAGGACCGCCTGCAAAACCTCGCACGCATCAGCGGCTGGCAGTTCCAAACCCATCATACCGGCGAAAGTGCGACGAACGCATTGCTTTGGCTCTATGGCGCGCTGGAGCATCACGCCTGATGTGGTCGATTGGCCCCATAGGTTTCGCGGCGCCCTGGCTGCTGCTGGGTCTGATTGCCCTGCCGATCCTGTGGATATTACTGCGCGCTGTGCCGCCCGCACCGATCCGGCGCCGCTTCCCCGGTGTGGCGCTCTTGTTGGGGCTGACCGATGACGAAAACCAGACCGACCGCACGCCGTGGTGGTTGCTGCTGCTGCGTATCCTCGCGGTCGCTGCAGCCATCATCGGTTTTGCAGGCCCGGTGCTGAACCCGCAAAACGCGCGCGAAGGCACCGGAGATCTGATCATCCTGCTGGACGGATCATGGGCCGGCGCCCCAAGCTGGCAAACGCGCATTGACCGCGTCGATACTTTGTTGACCGAGGCGGCATTGGCTGACAGACGGACCGCCGTCATCAACCTCAACGATTTGCCCGTCGGTGAATTGCCTTTTGCAGCACCTGGTGAATGGCAAAACCGCTTGCCCAACATTCAGCCACGCCCGTGGCAACCCAACGATCCCGCCGACTGGTTTGCAGGCGTATCCGGCAATTTTGAAACCTACTGGATTTCTGACGGGCTTGATTGGGACGGCCGCGAGGATTTGCTTGCCGAACTGGAAAGCCGCGGTGGTGTCACCGTCTTTCAGACACCCCGGCAAAACATTGGCATCCGCCCGGCGCGGTTTGAAAACGGCGAAGTGATCGTCTCTGCCACCCGGTCCCCCATCGGCAACCCGCTTGAGACGACGATCACCGCAATTGGCCTGGACCCTGCCGGGGTCGAACGGCAACTGGCCACCGTGCCTTTGACCTTCGCCCCCGGCGAACCGGTTGCTGACACCGCCATTGTGCTGCCACCCGAATTGCGCAACCGCATCACCCGGTTCGAGGTGACGGGCACACGATCCGCCGGGGCCGTCACCTTGACCGACGATGCGTTGAAACGGCGCGAGGTCGCTTTGATC
>CBDTVH010000509.1:0-2419 GCA_965363665.1 uncultured Yoonia sp.
CCACGTAACCTGATGCCGAACCCACGTGTCGGCACCGTGACCATGGACGTCAAGGAAGCTGTGGAAGCAGCCAAGGGCGGTCAGGTTCAGTTCAAGGCGGAAAAAGCTGGTGTGGTTCACGCCGGTATCGGCAAGGCCTCTTTCTCTGCTCAGCAGATCGAAGAGAACATGAAAGCCTTTGTTGATGCGGTCAGCAAGGCCAAGCCATCGGGTGCCAAGGGTACCTACATGAAGAAGATCGCCGTCAGCTCAACCATGGGCCCGGGCGTTTCTGTCGACGTGGCTTCGGCGACCGGCAACGCATAAGTCTGCGTCTCTATTGGTTATGCAAGTTTCGGCAGGTCCATCGGGCCTGCCGTTTGCGTTTCATCAGATCGTGTCATGCGCTGTAAATATGTGCAAAAATCCGTTTCTGACATAGGCCGGGCGTAGGCGTAGCCCTGAAATTTTTGACATCCCAGGCCGCGGATCAAAGCAACGTCGTTGTGGGTTTCCACGCCTTCCGCGACAACCTCGATCCCGAGCGCGCGGGTCATATCCAGAATGGCGGAAACGACATTACGCTGGATCGGATCACTCACGGCCGCCTGAATCAGGTGGCGATCAATTTTCAAACGATCCGGCCGCACCTTCAGCAGGCTTGTGATGGATGCCCGTCCGCTTCCGAAATCGTCTGTTTCAATCCGCACACCCATGTCACGTAATCGTTTCAAGTTGTCGCTGATCAGTGTTTCGTGTCGCACTTCTTCAAAGCTGATGGTTTCAAGCAATTCGATGGCAAGCTGGCAATCCCGATCCTGCCAGCATGCATCAATATCGGCGACCAAGTTAGGGTCGATCAACCGCCCAGCACTCAAATTGATCGAGATTGAAGCGAGGTTTATGCCCTGCGTTCCGGCCCTTGCCGAAAAGGCCAGTGCCTGCTGCATAATGCTGCGGTCGATGGCGGCAACAAGCCCCATCTCGGCGGCGATATCCAGAAAAGCACCCGGTGCCAGAATTCCATGTGTCGGGTGCTGCCACCGCGCCAATGCTTCGGCGCCGATCACGGTGTTGGTGCTGGCATCAATTTGCGGCTGATAGTAGGGGATGAATTCGCCCGCCTCAATCGCGCCGGGCAATTCACTGGCCAGCAGCCGCCGTGCGGCCAGTTGGGTCAGCATCTGCGGCGTCAGTTCACGTATGCATCCGCGCCCGCTGCGCTTTGCCTCATAAAGGGCGATATCGGCGTTTGCGATCAACTGTCGTGGTGATATGTCGCCGCCTTTGCCAAAGGCCATCCCGATACTTGCGCCGATTGCCGCACTCTGGTGTTCGATCTGGACAGGCGTATCCATCGCCTCAAGCAGGGCATCAGCAATCCAACGCGCGCGCTCCAACATGGCGTTATCGGCCAGCACGATCAGGAATTCATCGCCACCGATCCGGTAGGCTGGCCCGCTTCCGCTGGCGATGTTTCTGATCCGCTCAGCCGCTTTGATCAGGACATGATCACCGGCAGGATGCCCCAGTGTGTCATTGATCCACTTGAACCGGTCAAGATCGACATGCAGCAGGATAACGTCGTTGCCCGGAACGCCCAGCGCCTCTTCAAGATCGCGTTCAAAGGCGCGGCGGTTCAAAAGCCCGGTCAGACTGTCTTGGTTTGCGCTGCGTTCCAAGGCGCGCCGCGTCTGCGTCAGTTCCTGATTTCGTTCGGCAAGCGCTGCGTTGGTTTCGCGCAGGCGCACAACAGTGTCGCGTTCGTGCGTGATATCATGACCGATCCCGCGATAGCCGGTAAAATCGCCGTTATCGTCAAAGATCGGGCGGCCTGAAACGCGCAACCAAAGGGTCACGCCATCCGTGGGGCGCAGGAACGAGTATTCAAAATTCCTGAACGGCTTGCGTGCATCAAGATCTGCCAAATGTGCCTGCCATTTGGGGTCAGTGGTTTGCGCGGCGGCAAGCGCCGTGCGGCGTTTGCCAAGCACTTGGTCCCTGCTGATTTTCAAGACGCTTTCAATAGGACCCGAAAAATAGATAAAGCGATGTGCGGCATCAGTTTCCCAAAACCAATCCGACGCAATTTCAGCGAAGTCTTCCAGATTGCGTTTGGGTGTATTACTGTTCGCCATAGCGATGCGTAACGCTGACGTCTGAACAAGACGTTATTTCCACGCCAATAACCCGTTTCAAGACGACAATCTGGCCGGCAGCCCTTGGCTTTTGGCCCAATGGGTACTAATTGGTCCCCTAGGCCCGCACGAGCGATTCGTTTGGGCCTTTATTCGTCCGAGACGGTGGGTTGGCCAAATGCCAGTAATTCCTGCCTGAGATGGGATAAACCAGAATTTTTTTGAGGCTCGTCTCAAACCTTTCTGGCATGCCCCGTTTACGAAGGACTGTAGATGTTGGGCGGCTAGACCGTTTGACAAAA
>CBDTVH010000510.1:0-2417 GCA_965363665.1 uncultured Yoonia sp.
GGTTCACCCCCATCAGCGCGATAGTCGCTGGCCATGTCTCTACTGAGCAGGCAGTATCATGTGCCGTTATTCGTTTCGCGCATGCTATTCATGACAAAGACGTCCGGATACTCTTGACCACAAGCCACGAACCGGTATTTGATTTACTAATTACATCCATCAAATACGTAATGCAAATACCAAAACGGGATTCATACCTTGCGCCTTACCTCTTTCACGGATTTTGGCCTGCGTGTGCTGATGCGCATGGCCGGTGAGCCGGACCGGCCCTTCACCACAGCAGAGCTTGCAGAAGAATTCTGCGTCTCGCGCAATCATCTGGCCAAAGTCATCTCGGCGCTGTCCGCCGGGGGCTATCTGAACACGCGGCGTGGCGGCGGTGGCGGTGCGGTATTGGCACAGGACCCTGGCAAGATACGGCTGGGCGATATCGTGTCCCTGATGGAAGCAGATCAGGCATTGGTCGAGTGCTTTTTGCCCACAGGCAACGCCTGCACGCTCACGCCCCGCTGTCAGCTCAAGGAAAAGCTGTTCCATGCCGAGGCGGCCTTCATTGCCGATCTCAACCGCAGCACGCTGGCCGACTGCGTCTATCACCCGGCGAGGGTCTGACTTCGGATCGAGACTGAATGATTTGAATGTTACCTGTCGGCACATGCATCTAGCTAGAGATATAGCGTTCCAGCCGGTCGATCACGAATGCCTTATCCTGTTCCCGGTCATCCCAGGGGGCTGACACCAAACAGCCAAGGATGCAGCCAGATCAACCCAGCGTAGAGAATGGCACCGACGGCAACACGCAAAATCAGTCCACCCCATGAAGCTGGTCTTGCATTGCCGGGGTGTGCGGTGACTGCCGCGTTCAGATCGTGGCACGCCGCACCCATTTCGCGCTGTCGTCGTTTGTCCACAAGACGCGCACCAAATGCGGCGAAACCCGCGAAGAAACCAAACAAAAGCACATGTGCCAGATCGCCGTTGGGGACAATATGCGCCAGGGCCCACAGCGACAGCGCCAAAAGCAGCGGGTGCCGCGTCAACCGAACGATGCCCGCGCGCGCAGGATCGAAGCGATCATTTCGCGCGCCACCAAACGAAAACGGGTTGGGTCGGCCGATTGTGATGGCCAGGATCAGACAGACCGGCACCATGACAATCAATGGCACAAAAGCCTGCCAGGGTGCCCAATCCCAAAGCGGTACGAAAGGTGCGCGCCCGGCGGCCCCGATAAGCCAAACCAATGCGGCCAGCGATAGCGCCGAGTATGCAATAGTAAACCCGCGCTGGCCCAGCCGGGCAATCAGCCAAGGACGCATCGGTGGACGCAACGGCACAGAATGGGTCACGGTAAAACCTACCCAGGCCAGTACAAATTCAAGCCAGCCCACTGCCCTACCCTTCACGCTGTTTATTTGGCGGCAATCGCAGCAGCAAAGGGCCGTAAATCAACGCAAACCCCGCAAAGCCCGCGATCCAGCCAGTTCCCGCAAGCACATGCAGCCAAGCTGCCTCTGACGGCCACACACCCGCACCCCCGCGCGCAAAAACCGCGATCATGACAGCGGCATATATGCCGACGGTCCCGATGCCGGCCGTCAGCGGCTGACCGGTATGCCCCAGTGTGGCACGGGTCATGACGGCCAGTGACATCAGCGCAATTGCCCCGGCCATCCACAAATGCTGTGCAGCCGCAGCCCCGATCGGGCCGGGCCATAGCTGATCCGCGCCCATTGCCAGCGCCCCCAGCGGCACGAACGCATACGCAACATGCAGGACCGCCACCAGCGGCTCTGATGCCGTCCGGTACCCGGCCCATCGTGCCAGCCGCATGACATGCGCCACACCCGCAAAAAGAAGGGTCACACCGGCCAGCCAATGATCAGGTGCAAGAACCCACAACAAAAGCGCGACCGCGAGGATCAGAAGCGCCACTTTGTCGAACCCTTGCATCGGTGGCGCGGGCAGCCCGCCTTTATCGCGCTTGACCAGCCAGTTGCGCGTAAAGGACGGCACGATTCGCCCGCCGATCACGGCAATCATCATGACACCAGCGCCAAGTCCAAGGCGAAGCCCATAGCCTTGCGCGGCAGAAAAGCCCTTTGCCGCTTCCCAGTGAAACATGGCATTTGCCGACGCGTACACGGCCAGTAGGCCCAGAACGATCAGGTTTTTCCAATTCTTGCCCGCGATGATTTCACGCGCAAGCACGAAACCAAGGGCGACAGGCATCGCAAGATCAAGGGCCGCGACCACCGCAGGCGGCAACAGCAGCGAAACACCAACAGCCACACGACCCGCTACCCAAAGCGCAAAAAGCGCACCCAAAATCCGTCCAGAAACCCGAGCACCAGCTCAAAGGCCAACACCAGCATCACCAGCGCATCACCCAACTACTACTAGAGCATTTCGCCGCGATT
>CBDTVH010000511.1:0-2414 GCA_965363665.1 uncultured Yoonia sp.
TGACGCCCGGGCCGAGGTCGAGCGATGGTTCGGCACCGGTGACGGGCGAAAGCTGGGCGTGACGCTTCACTCGTTTTCCTACAAACGCGGCTTGCCGCGCGGCATGGATATCGTGATCGACTGTCGCTTTCTGCGGAACCCGCACTGGGAGGAAAACCTGCGCAAGCTGGATGGGCGCGACCCTTCTGTAGCGGCCTATGTGTCTGATGACCCGCGTTTTGATGCCTTTTTCGAGAGGGTCAAATCGTTGATTGATCTGCTGTTGCCGGCACATAAGGACGAGGGTAAGGCGCATCTTTCCATCGGTTTTGGCTGTACCGGTGGGCAACACCGTTCGGTCGCAATGACAGAACTGATGTCGCAGGCTCTTGCACAAGACGGTTGGCATGTGTCTAAACGACATCGCGAGCTGGAGCGGCGCGAGGCGCAGGGTAGCAAGGGACACGGAGTTTGATCGGTATCGTCATCGTTGCTCATGGTGGTTTGGCGCAGGAATATCGCGCCGCGGTCGAACATGTGGTCGGCCCACAGCCCGGCATGATCAGCATCGCGATCGGCCCCGAGGATGACCGCGCCGCCAAACAAGCCGAAATCTGCGATGCCGCTGACGAGGTCGATACAGGCGACGGTGTTGTGATTGTGACAGATATGTTTGGTGGATCGCCTACAAATCTCTCACTCAGGGCATGCAGCCCTGCCAACCGTCGCATCCTTTACGGAGCCAATTTGCCTATGCTGATCAAGCTTGCAAAGATGCGCAACGCCACTGTGCCGGATGCGGTCGAGGCGGCTATCGCGGCCGCGCATAAATATATCAACAGTCACAATGGCGGACTTCCTCAATGACCTCCATGCGCCTTGAAATCCAGAACATCAAAGGTTTGCATGCCCGGGCTTCGGCAAAACTGGTCGAGGTTGTGGAAAGCTTTGATGCAGATGCCACCGTCAGCAAGGACGGCGAAACGACAAGCGGCGACAGCATCATGGGGCTTTTGATGTTGGCAGCTTCTATCGGAACCTTTATTGACGTGGAAACCAGCGGCCCGCAGGAAAAAGAGCTTGCAGCGGCTATTGAAAACCTGGTTGCCGACAAGTTCGGCGAAGGCGACTGACCCGCATGTGGATCGACTAGGACAAGCACATTGCCCGACACGACCTCCAAAATCTCGGCAGAGCACGTAGTGACCAAGACACCTCCGCGTGTTTATGACCGGGGCGCGCTGACGTATTCCAACACATTCGACAGTCCTGTCAAACGCGCCATCATCAAAACAATTGAATGGCTTACTGGCAAGATCCACATCATTCGCATGATCCGCAAGTTCGAGAAACGCGGTAAGTATCATGGTCAGACCTTTTGGCGCGGTGCGCTGGATGTCATGGGGATTGACCTGATCACACCGCAGGAACAGTTGGATCGTATTCCCAAGACCGGTCCGGTCGTGATCGTCGCCAACCATCCGCACGGTATGGTCGATGGGATGGTCATGGCTGATCTGATTGGTCGGGTGCGCACTGATTATCGCATTCTGACACGAGCCTTTCTGACGGATATCGACGCAGACGCCGCCCAGTTTCTGATCCCGGTGCCGTTTCCGCACGAAGAGGATGCGCAGGCCAAGATGGTCGAGATGCGCAAGCAGGCCATGGCCCACCTGAACGACGGCGGCGCAATTGCGCTATTCCCGTCGGGCGTGGTGGCATCGTCCAATTCGCTGTTCGGGCCCATGGTCGAAGATGAATGGAACCTCTTTACCGCCAAGATGATCCGTATGTCGAACGCTCGCGTGGTGCCGCTGTTCTTTCCCGGTGCGAATTCGCGTTGGTATCAGATGGCCAATCAGATTTCACCGACGCTGCGCCAAAGCCTGCTGATCCATGAAATTGTGAATGCCTGTGGCAAGCCGCAAAAACCCGTTGTCGGGCACCCCTTTGATGATGAAGAAGTCAAAGAGCGCCTGAAAGACCAGCGCGCCTGTATGGCGTGGATGCGGGAACAAACGCTGAAGCTGCGCGGATAGTCGTCACCGTGCTGTCTGCGGCAGCGACCAAGCGCATTAGCTGGGAATCAAGAATCATGTTAATCCTGTCGTATTTTACGGGGATCAAGCATGAGTTCTCAGACATATTTTTTGATACGCACAGGTCTTGCCGCGATCGTTGCAGCATCTTTCGCCAGCTTCGCTCCGGCCCAATCCCTGCGCACGGATACCTTCAACTCCTACATGGACGCCGCATCCGCGCTGGGCGAGGCGATCGACCGCAAACAATTCGACCGTGAGGCCCTTGCGCTTGCCCTCGCGCTGGAGGCGCCCGAGGTGATTGCGGACCGCGTCGATGACCTCATCGCGACGCAAATCTACGCCGGAGCACTGCGCGGCACAGAGGGCACATTGCGTGCGGCGGCGGGCAAC
>CBDTVH010000512.1:0-2403 GCA_965363665.1 uncultured Yoonia sp.
GGGCCGACAAACCCGCCCACATCGTGATCGAACCCCCCGGCCTCGCCCTGCCGCAACCCTTGGTACGCGCGTTCAACTGGCCCGGCATTTCCACCAAAGTCACAGTCGACGGCGTTGTGACCGTTGTGGATGGCCGCGCCGTCCACGACGGCCAGTTTGCGCATAATGTGGCGGCCGTCGACGCCCAGCGCGCACAGGACGAAAACCTTGACCACGAAACGCCCCTGTCGGAATTGTTCGAAGATCAGGTTGCCTGTGCCGATATGATCGTGGTGAACAAGATCGACCTGCTGAACGCCTCAGAAGCCGACAGCCTGACCAGCAAGCTGAAATCTGAGGCCCGCAGCGGTGTTCAGGTCGTCAAGGCGTCGATGGGCGCTTTGCCGGTTGATGTCCTGCTGGGCCAAGGGATTGGTGCCGAAGGCGACCTTGCCGCGCGTCATGAGATCCACCACCATCACCATGATGATGACGAAGACGATCATCACCATGATCACGCGCACGAACACGGGCATGATGAATTCGAAAGCTTCATTGTCGCTCGCGGTGAAATTGCCGACGCAAACGCCTTTGCCGCGCAAGTTGCTGATGTCATCCGCGCCAACGACATTCTACGCCTCAAAGGGTTCGTCGCCGTCGCGGGCAAACCCATGCGCCTGACGTTGCAAGCCGTTGGTCCGCGCGTCGACACGTACTTTGATCAACCCTTCGGCGCTGCCCCGCGCGAAACACGGCTTGTCGTCATCGGCGAGGCTGGCCTTGATCGCGCAGCCATCTCGGCTGCCTTGCAGGCATGATCATCATCGAAAGGACAGACCCGCATCACCCACAGGCGACCGCTCTGCTTCAGCAAAGCCACGCCCTGATGCAAAGCCTGTTCCCGCCTGAAGATAATTTCTACCTCGATATCGACGATTTGGTCGCGCCCGACATTCACTTTTTCACGGCCCGCGAAGGCGCCGACATCGTCGGAACCGGAGCGCTGATGATAAAAGCTGACTATGGCGAAGTGAAATCCATGTTCGTGTCCGAAACGGCACGCGGCAAGGGCGTCGCCGCCGCATTGCTGCGCCAAATCGAAGATACCGCCCGCGAGGAAGGAATCACGATCCTCAAGCTTGAAACCGGCAACGTGCTGCATGCAGCCCACCGACTTTATGCAAGGCACGGTTTTGTCGAATGCGGCGTGTTTGGTGGCTATGAAACCGGGAAAAGCTCGCTTTTCATGGAAAAGCAGCTGTGATCTTACTCGGACTTCTTCGCCTCAGCCGCCGCTTTCATCCGCGCCAGCAGTTCTTCCTTGCCGGGGCGCTGGCCAAATGGCTTTTTGCTGCTGCCATGGGCGTTATGCTCTTGATGTTTCGGTGCTTTCTTACCCAATTTCGGCGCTCCTGCGGCTTTGTAATTCATGGTCGTGACCTTTTGTTCGGTCGCTGTCTAACACGGGGGTCCTGCGGATGCACCTGCTAGCAGCCACCCCCGGTGCCATCTCTGACGGGACGGAACCTGTTGATCTGGGGCAGACGCCTGCTGACGTTGTGATTATCTCGGCGGCGGACACAGAACTGGCTGCTCTGTCAGACGCCCGCGCCGAAATGGTCGAACCGCCAAGCTTACGACTCGCCAACATGATGCACCTGACGCACCCCATGTCAGTCGATCTGCATCTGGACGATTGCGCCACAAAATCGCGCCTCGTCATCGCGCGCATTTTGGGTGGTGGCGGCTACTGGAAATACGGGCTCACCCAATACGCCGCGCGCCTACGCGAAGCTGGCATCCCTTTCGCCGCCCTGCCCGGCGACGACAAACCGGACCCGGAATTGCGCGAACTCTCAACGGTCAGCAGCGAAGACTACGACACACTTTGGTCCTACCTCGTTGAAGGCGGGCCGGAGAACAGCACCAACCTGCTGGCCTACGCAAAAGCCATGTTGGACGGTGGCGAAAGACCAACCGCCCCCGCCCCCCTACTGCGCGCAGGCGTCTACTGGCCCGGCGCAGGTATCGCAGACCTTAATGCGGCCAAAGCAAGCTGGACCAAAGACGCACCCATCGTGCCCATCATCTTCTATCGGGCCTTGGTACAAGGCGGCGGGCTGAATCCCATCAATCGTCTCACCCGCAGCCTGTCACGCGCAGGATTGAACCCACTGCCCATCTTCGCCGCCAGCCTGAAAGACCCGGTCAGCACCGCCACCCTGCACCAAATCTTCGCCGACGCCCCACCAGACGTCATCCTCAACTGCACCGCCTTCGCCACGGCGACCCAGTTCGGCGGCAATTTCGGCGTCAACTCGCTGTCGCAGGACGGCTTCACGACCGGCCGGCTGACCGGCGTCAGCGTCGATGCGGAAGGCATCGTGTTCGCGCGCTTCACCAACGGCCAGTCGACCTCGCTCG
>CBDTVH010000513.1:0-2390 GCA_965363665.1 uncultured Yoonia sp.
ACCTTTCCACCGAAACGGACTGCCGCACGGTCGTTGCTGGCGTGAACATTGCGCGGACAATCGCGCGGCATGCGCCATTGACCTCCAAGATCAGTGAAGAGTTCCGGCCTCACGCCAGCCTTGATATGGATGACTATGACGCCACGCTGGACTGGGCTCGCAATAACACCGCCTCGATCTATCACCCCACGGGAACCTGCAAGATGGGCGATGGGAAAGACGCGGTGGTCGATGCAAGGCTGCGTGTGCACGGGATCAGCGGGCTACGGGTCGCCGATTGTTCGATCATGCCTGAAATCGTCTCCGGCAACACCAACGCGCCCGCAATCATGATCGGGGAAAAGGCGTCTGACCTGATCCTGGAAGACGCCTGATCAGGAATTTGTCCTGACGCTTTTCAGCGACTCGCACATCGCGCGACTTGTGCAGGATGTGCGACCACACTGATGATGCGATCATCGGTGCGATGGACGACGTGGCGCGGATATGATCAATCATATCCCCTTGCCAGCCCTCACAAAAGTGCCTGCAACGACGACATAATCTCAAAGCCTCTCGCGCCTTTGGAAATTATCAATGTTTCGCTGTCAGATGCTGGTGTCAGGAGGGCCTGCCATGAAAGCTGCCTTGTTCTTCGTCGTGACGACCATGATCGTGACCGCATCGCCGGTTCTGGCGCTGTTCAGTGACGGCCAGCCCAAAGTGGGTGAACTGGCACTGGTTGTCGCATCACCCCTTGGGCCATCCATCGCACAGATTCTCATGACAAGCGGCGCACAAGAGGCCTACCCCGGTCGGGCACCCATTGGGGCCTTCGTCGTCTTGGAAGATGCCTCAAGCATCACAAGTCTCAAAAATGCCGGGGCTGTCTTGGTGCTCTCAGGGAAAAGGATAAGCGCACTGTGTTAGATAAAACTGTTCCGGCCAAAGGGGCCCAGGGAATTCCCGAACGCCTGATCCAGCAAGTTGCAAACCTAGTTCTTGTTCCGGTTTCGGGGGTTGCTGCGCTTTTTCTGAATGACTTGCCAAACTGGTGGGTTTTCGCGCTTTGCGGTATCGGACTTGGGCTTCTGGGCAAGGCGGCTGACCTGATCGCGTCGGACATCAGGGACTATGTGCTAAGCTTCTGTTTTATCGGGCACTGCATCCTCTTTACCAGCGCGCTGGCGGGACATATTTGGCAGACCGATTCGCATATGCTTTTCTTTGCTGCCCTCGCCATCGTGTCGACATTGGGAAATCCTGGCGCACTTATCTTTGCGACTGTTCTTGTCGCGGCGCACCATCTTTCGTTCAGCATGCTGATGCCAGCACTGATATTCCCCGCTGGCGCAACACTCGACAGTATTGAAAGAGCTATCCTGCATGCAGTCATTGTGTTGCTCGAAACAGGAGTGCTTCTGTTCAGCCTCGTCAAACGGGCGGGAGCAGAAAAGGGGGCACACCTTGCAACCGAGCGATCCCGCGCCCAGAGCGAGGCAGCACTGAACGCGCAACGCATCGCAGACAGCCGGCAAAAGGAAGCAGAATTCGTCGTTCAGGCGTTACACGGCCACTTGGGTTCTCTGGCCAAGGGCGATCTCGACTGTCAAATTACACAGGACTTTCCACAGGAATACCGCGAGCTCAGGGAAAGCTTCAACTCGACCATAGCAAAGCTGAGCGACACACTTTCCAGAATTACGATCACCGCGCAGCAGATCAAAAACAGCGGGACCGGTATGAGTGTATCGTCTGAAGCGCTTTCCTCACGCTCCGTTTCGCAGGCTGCAACGCTAGAGCAAGCAGCCGCAGCACTTGAGGAATTGACGACTTCTGTGAGACAGGCAGCAGATGGCGCGCAAGCCGCCAAGCAAACCTCGCAGGATGTGCGCCACGATGCCCAGCACAGCGGGGAAATCGTGAAAGGTGCCGTGGACGCGATGACGGCGATAGAAGAATCATCCGGACAGATTTCGCGGATCATTGGCGTCATTGATGACATCGCATTCCAGACAAACCTTCTTGCTTTGAATGCGGGGGTAGAAGCCGCGCGCGCCGGGGAAGCGGGAAGAGGCTTTGCTGTCGTTGCGACAGAGGTTCGCGGCCTCGCCCACCGCTCTGCAGACGCCGCCAAGGAAATCAAGGATCTGATCGATCAAAGCGCACAGCAGGTCAGCAACGGTGTTGAGCTTGTGGGGCAGGCCGGCACGGCGATCGACACTGTCGTTGCGCGTGTTCGTGCGATTTCCGAAGCCATTGAAGACCTCGCCAGCAGCGCGCGAGAGCAGGCAACCAGCCTGAACGAGATCAACACAGGGGTCGCGGAACTCGACAAGGTCACCCAGCAGAATGCGGCCATGTCAAATGAACTGACCACTGACGGACAGAACCTCAACGCACTTGCAGAG
>CBDTVH010000514.1:0-2387 GCA_965363665.1 uncultured Yoonia sp.
GCGCGAATTGCCCAACGCGATCCTGTTACCGCATATGGGCTCTGCGACCTTAGAGGGCCGTATCGAGATGGGCGAAAAGGTAATCGTGAATATCAAGACTTTTGCCGATGGGCACAGACCACCTGATCTTGTCGTCCCTTCGATGCTTTAACCGCCCCAGGTTTCGGGCAGCACTTTGAATTGCTCATCTTCGTTGATGATGTTGATGTAATGCCCCATCGCATGCGCAAAGGGGTTTTTATATTTGATTGACTGGAACAGTTTCGCCGTGCCCATGTGATGATAGGTCGATGGCCATCGTGGCACCGGATCATCAGTGCGGTTCACAAGCAGGCAGCGCTGGTCTTGGACGACCCCGTGTTTGCTCCATTTCGGTCGGGGTGCGGCAAAACCGATGGCTGGGGTGTTATATGTCTTGGACAGGATTTGTGCAGCGGCAGCGCCAAGCGAATGCCCGATGATGTAGTTCGGGCGTATCCCTTCCTTTTGCAGCCACTCAAAGATCACGATGGAATATCGCAAGAACCCTTGATGCCATTTCGTGCCTGACGCGCCCTTTTCGGTACCGCTGGTTTTCAAGACCAACCGTTGGTCACCCAGTCGTAATGGGCGCAGGTTGTAGCGGACATAATCTTTGACCGAATTGGACCCGGGTAAAAGCAGGATATTCCCTTGCAATACGTGCGCTTGCACATCTTCATGGTCAAGCGATTTGATCACCGGTGGACTGATGATCCGACCTGCCTTGTAGCAGGCTTCGGCCAAGGTGGCGGCGTCTTTCAGTCGGTAGATGGTCATTGCTCCCCCTTCGCTGACGTAGGGGAACATGATTGGCGTCCTTTGCCTAGTGTGGAATCCCTGACCGCTTGTCGGTTTTGCGCTTTATCCGGTCGGCTGGTTCTTTCGCCCGGGCACGGTTTCGCGCAGATTACGGCCAAGAGTGCCAAGGGAGTCGGTCACATGAAAACGCAAGTCAAAGCATTGGTTGTCGGTGGCGGCGCTGTTGGTACATCAATCGCGTATCACCTTGCCAAGGCCGGCTGGGACGATGTGATGTTGCTGGAACGCGACGAGCTGACATCGGGGTCGACATGGCACGCGGCGGGGCTCTTGCCTTTGTTCAACATGTCTTTTGCGACGACCCATATCCACAAATACTCGGTCGATTTCTACAAGTCGCTGGAAGCGGAAACCGGCCTGAACGCCGGTTTCGCCGTTGTCGGCAACCTGCGCATGGCCCAGACGCAAGAGCGGATGGATGAGTATATGCTCTATGCTTCTACCGCCGAAACCTGTGATGTGCCCTACGTCTGGATGACCCCGGATGAAATCAAGGCAAAGTGGCCGCTGATCCGCACTGACGATCTGAAAGGCGCGCTCTATCACCACACCGACGGCTATATTAACCCTGCCGATGTGACCCAGGCGATGGCAAAGGGCGCGCGTCAGCGTGGCGTGATGATCGAGCGGAAATGGCAGGCGGATGCGTTTCACTGGAATGGCGACGCTTGGGAAGTGACCTGCACCAAGATGGTCGAGAGAGGCGGCAACCTTGTCCCGTCTGATGAGCAGATTGTCATTACGGCAGAACATGTCGTGACCGCCTCGGGCAACCATGCGCAGACGACCCCCAAGAAGCTTGGCATCAAGATCCCCGCGATCCCTGTGGAACATCAGTTCATCGTGATGGACAAGGACCCGGAGCTCGTAAAGTTCCGCGCCGAAGGCAACGTCGAACACCCCGTCGTGCGCGATGCGGACGCGCAGTCCTACGTGCGCGAAGAACGTGGCGGCTGGATTTTGGGTGTCTATGAAAAGGGCGCGCCAGCGGTTTTTGAGTATGGCGTGCCGGACAGCTTCCGCGCCGACCTCTTCCCGCTCGATCTGGAGCGGATCGAGGAGGAATACATGTCCTTCATCCACCGCATCCCCAGCTCGGAGACCTGCGGCCTGAAGGACGATTTCAACGGCCCGATCTGCTACACGCCCGACGGCAACCCGCTGGTCGGGCCCGCGCCGGGGCTGCGCAACATGTGGCTGGCGGAGGGGTTCAGCTTCGGGATCACGGCCGCCGGCGGCACGGGGCATTACCTCGCCCAGATGATGACCGAAGGCGAGGCCGAGATCGACATGGCCTCGCTCGATCCCAAGCGCTTCGGCGACTGGGTGACGACCGAATACGCGATGCGCAAGAACGAGGAGGCCTACGACCACGTCTACGTCCTCCACCATCCCGATGAGGAGCGGCCCGCCGCGCGCCCGCTCAAGACCGCGCCATGCTACGACCGAATGAAGGCGCATGGCGCGCAGTTCGGCTGCGTGAACGGCTGGGAGCGTCCGAACTACTTCAAGCCCGGGGCCGAGGCGGATTTCGACCTGACATCGCG
>CBDTVH010000515.1:0-2383 GCA_965363665.1 uncultured Yoonia sp.
CCCCCACACACAGGGTTAGCGCCAAATCCCAAATCTTCGGTTAACCACGCCAGTCCCGATTGCCCTTTGTGCGCCAAGCGCATAAAGCGTGGGCCATGACAAATCGCCCAGAACTTCCCCCTGAAATCGCCCGCCGCCGGACCTTTGCGATCATCTCGCATCCCGACGCTGGCAAGACGACGCTGACTGAAAAATTCCTTCTTTATGGTGGCGCCATTCAGATGGCTGGACAGGTGCGTGCCAAGGGCGAAGCGCGGCGTACGCGCTCGGACTTCATGCAGATGGAAAAGGACCGGGGCATTTCTGTTTCAGCCTCGGCCATGTCGTTTGATTTTGAGAAGTACCGCTTCAATCTGGTCGACACGCCCGGACACTCGGATTTTTCGGAAGATACTTATCGCACGCTGACGGCCGTTGATGCCGCCGTCATGGTTATTGACGGGGCAAAGGGTGTGGAAAGTCAGACCCAGAAACTGTTTGAGGTTTGCCGCCTGCGTGACCTGCCGATCCTGACGTTCTGTAACAAGATGGACCGCGAAAGCCGTGATACCTTTGACATCATTGATGAAATTCAGGAAAACCTGGCCATTGACGTGACCCCTGCCTCCTGGCCCATCGGTGTCGGGCGTGAATTCATCGGCTGCTATGACATCCTGCGCGACAAGCTGGAATTGATGGACCGCGCCGACCGCAACAAGGTGGCCGAAAGCATCCAGATTAGCGGCTTGGACGACCCCAAACTTGCCGAACATGTGCCTGCGCATCTGCTGGAAAAGTTCCTGGAAGAGATCGAGATGGCGAAGGAATTGCTGCCCACGCTTGATCACGAGGCGCTGCTGAACGGCTCAATGACACCGATCTGGTTCGGGTCTGCGATGAACTCATTCGGGGTCAAGGAATTGATGGACGGGCTGGCGACCTATGGCCCCGAACCACAGGTACAAACCGCCCAGCCGCGCAACATTGCGCCTGAGGAAAAGAACGTCACAGGTTTCGTCTTCAAGGTGCAGGCCAACATGGACCCCAAGCACCGCGACCGCGTGGCGTTTCTGCGCCTTGCGTCCGGTCACTTTGAACGCGGCATGAAGCTGACCCACGTGCGCAGCAAGAAACAGATGGCGATCACGAACCCCGTGCTGTTCCTTGCCGCTGACCGCGAGTTGGCGGAAGAGGCCTGGGCCGGTGATATCATCGGCATCCCCAATCACGGTCAACTGCGCATCGGCGATACGCTGACCGAAGGCGAGGCGATCCGAGTCTCGGGCATTCCGTCGTTCGCGCCCGAATTGCTGCAAACCTGCCGCGCGGGTGATCCGATGAAGGCCAAGCATCTGGAAAAGGCGCTGATGCAATTCGCCGAGGAAGGTGCCGCCAAAGTATTCAAGCCGACCTTCGGATCAGGCTTTATCGTAGGTGTCGTCGGCGCGCTGCAATTCGAAGTGCTCGCCAGCCGGATCGAGTTGGAATACGGACTGCCGGTACGGTTCGAGGCGTCGCAATTCACCTCGGCGCGCTGGGTGGCTGGCGACAAGGACGCAGTCGATAAATTCGTGGCCGCCAACAAACAGCATATCGCCACTGATAACGACGGTGACACGGTATATCTGACGCGCCTGCAATGGGATATCGACCGGGTCGGACGGGACTATCCGGATGTGACGCTGACGGCGACGAAAGAGATGATGGTGTGACACCAAAGGCGACCCTTATCACATGCCTGAAAGACGAAGGGCCGTTCCTGATCGAATGGTTGGCCTACCACAAAGCGATCGGGTTTGAACGCGTGATCGCTGGTGCCAATGATTGCACCGATGGGTCTGCCGAAATGCTGGAACGGCTGGCCGTCTTGGGTGAAATTGACTATTTCCCATTTACCAAACCTGCAGGTAAAGGCGCACAAAACACCTTTGCCGATATTCTTGACGATGCAGATACCATCAACCCTCAGGATTGGGTGTGCTGGCTGGATCTTGATGAATTCCTGAATATCCACGTTGGGAACGGCCGCCTGCCCGATCTGTTGATGCGCCTGGACGCCGCCGATGCAATGCGTATCAACTGGCGCATTTTTGGCGCCGAAAGTACGGCACCGTGGCCGGGTCGCCAGATTGATCCTAGCTTATGCAGATGTGCGGAACCCGATTTCGGGGCAACCGGCGTCTATAAAGGCCACCGCACGTTCAAAACGCTGTTCCGGTATGCGCCGGACATGAAATGCACGCCGCATGGTCCAATGCTGGGTGATCCAAGAACGGCCAAACATATGCGCTGGGTGAACGGAAGCGGCAAAGAGGTACGCCATCCGGTCTGGCCCCATTGGCGGATCAAACCAAAGGCTGGCGAAAAACCGGCGTACACCAAAGGTCGCCCGCAGCATGGCTGG
>CBDTVH010000516.1:0-2380 GCA_965363665.1 uncultured Yoonia sp.
GCACTGAACCGTGTCGCCCTTGGCACACAGACCGTATCTGTCTGGAAAGACAGCCGCGAACTGGGCCGTAATGCCGGTGAAATCGCTGTTGCATTGGCTGGTGGCGCGATGATGTCCGACGTCGAAGGCGCAAGCGAATTCACATCACCCGGCGGCGTGACTGTGAACTCCATGCTGTTGGCTCCACAGCCAATCACGCAGGACAACCTGAACCTTGTTCTGGAAGCAGGCTGGATCGAAAAAGACGTCCTTTGCCAGGGTGTCTCAGGCCTCGCTGTCTGCGAATAATCTGACAGCTTAAGATATAAGCCCCATCCGCCAGTGCGGGTGGGGCTTACTCATAAGGCGGTCCGCAAGCGGGCTGAAGGGGAGGGAACCAATGTCTGGCGGACTTGGGAATTTAATCAAGACACTACAGATTGATACGCGACTGTTGGGCATGATCGGTGCCTTCATCGTGATCTCTTTGGTGTTTCACGTCGCAACCGGGGGCACGTTTCTGACGCCGCGCAACCTGTTCACGCTGACGCTGCAAACTGCATCTGTTGCCGTGATGGCGACGGGCATGGTTTTTGTGATCGTGACCCGGAACATTGACCTGTCGATTGGGTCCATGCTGGGTATCATCGGGATGCTGATGGGTGTCATACAGGTGCAAATCCTGCCGGATATCCTGGGGTTTGGGAACCCGGCCATCTGGGTGATCACGGTAACGATCGGTATTCTGCTCGGTGTGCTTATCGGTGGATTTCAGGGGTGGCTGATCGGCTATCTGACGATCCCGTCCTTCATCGTCACCTTGGGTGGCCTCTTGATCTGGCGCGGTGGTGCATGGTGGGTGTCGAAGGGCACGACGATTTCGCCGCTTGACCCTAATTTTGTCATGCTGGGCGGCGCGTCCGGTACGATCGGCGTCACGGCAAGCTGGGCTTTGGCCATTGTCGGGTCGATCCTGACCGTTCTTTTCCTGATCAATACGCGGCGCAAGCACATCAGTCACGGTTTCGCCGTCAAACCGGTTTGGGCAGAATATGCCCTGGGTGCAATCCTGGTGGGGGCGATCTGCGGCATCACCGCGATCATGAACGCCTATCTGGTACCGACCCGTATTCTGCAACGCCGCTTTGCTGCCGAAGGGCTGGAAATGCCTGAAGGTTACACCGAAGCCTACGGCTTTCCCATCTCGGTTCTGATCGTCCTTTTCGTGACAATCGCAATGACCGTGGTCGCCCGGAAAACGCGCTTTGGCCGCTATGTTTTCGCCATGGGCGGGAACCCCGATGCGGCGGAGTTGTCGGGGATCAACACCCGCCTACTGACCGTAAAAGTCTTCGCCCTCATGGGCGCTTTGACGGCCATTGCGTCGGTCATCGCCTCGGCCCGCTTGGGTTCTGCCGGTTCATCGCTAGGCGAACTGGACGAACTGCGCGTGATTGCGGCGGCGGTCATCGGTGGTACCGCCTTGGCCGGTGGCGTCGGCACGATTTACGGGGCCATCCTCGGTGCCTTCATCATGCAGGCGCTTGTGTCCGGCATGGGTATGGTGGGCGTCGACTCACCGTTGCAAAATATGATCGTGGGTGGCGTGCTGATCCTCGCTGTCTGGATCGACATTATCTACCGCCGCAGAACAGGAGACGCGTGATGAGCACCCCACTTTTGGAAATGCGCAATATCTCGATCCACTTTGGCGGGATCAAAGCGGTTGACGATGTATCCATCGACGTGATGCCGGGCGAAGTTGTGGGCCTGTTGGGCCATAACGGGGCAGGCAAATCAACGCTGATCAAAATCCTTTCGGGGGCCTACAAAAAGGACGCGGGCGAGATTTTCGTGGATGGCAAGAAGGTTGAGATCAACAGCCCCATTGATGCCCGCAAACATAACATCGAGACGATTTATCAGACGCTTGCGTTGTCTGATAATCTTGATGCAGCCTCGAACCTGTTTCTGGGGCGCGAGATCACGACCAAGTTCGGTCTGGTCGACGATACAGCAATGGAAGCGGAATCGCGCAAGATCATGGCGCGCCTGAACCCCAACTTCCAACGTTTCTCGGAACCAGTCCGCTCGCTTTCGGGCGGTCAGCGCCAGTCTGTTGCGATTGCCCGCGCGGTCTATTTCAACGCCCGCATCCTGATTATGGATGAACCGACGGCGGCCTTGGGTGTCCATGAAACCGCGATGGTGGCGGACCTGATCAAGGAGTTGAAGGCCCAAGGCCTCGGCATCTTCCTGATCAGCCACGATACGCGGGAAATGATGGACCTGTGTGACCGGGTTTCGGTGATGAAAAACGGTCAATTGATCGGGACAGAGCGGGTCGAGGATGTGACTGAGGATGACATCCTGTCCATGATCATCATGGGTAAGAATCCAA
>CBDTVH010000517.1:0-2374 GCA_965363665.1 uncultured Yoonia sp.
TTTTCGGCCAGATCACGCAGGTGCGCGTTGCATGGCGTGAGTTCTGACCATGTGTTGCAAATGCCCACCACAGGCCGCCCATCCAGCAAATCGGCCGGCAATCCCTGATTCTTCATCCAGGACCGGTGATAGATCGCGTCTTTGGACGTGCCCCCGAACCATTCCTGAGACCGCAGTTTCCGGGGCCACTTGGCAGGCTTGAATGTCATAATTGGGCTTCCTTCAAAGGGGTGTTTGCGTCATCAATACTCCGCGTCACACCCAATTCCAAGGAGCCGTCATGAATAGTCATCCACAAAATATGACCCACTGGGCCGAGCGGGTCGACATGGCTGCCGCATTCCGCTGGACCGCGCGGTTGAACATGCACGAAGGGGTCGCGAACCATATCAGCCTTGCGATCAATGACGATGGCACCAGGTTCCTGATGAACCCCAATCAGATGCATTTCAGCCGGATCAAAGCCAGCGATCTGATCACCGTAGACGCCAATGACTCTGACACGCTGACAGGGCCAAACGCGCCTGACCCTACGGCTTGGGGGCTGCATGGCGGTATCCACCGGCTGGTACCCCATGCCCGTTGTGCGATGCATGTGCATTCGATCTTTGCGACGGTGCTGGCGTCCCTCAAAGACAGCCGCCTGCCGCCGATCGACCAGAACTGCGCGACGTTCTTCAACCGCTATGTGATCGACGACGGCTATGGCGGACTGGCATTCGAAGAAGAGGGTGAAAGATGTGCGGCGTTGTTCCGTGACCCCAAGCAAAAGGTCATGATCATGGGCAATCATGGCGTGCTGGTGATTGGTGACAGCGTGGCCGAGACGTTCAACCGGATGTATTATTTTGAACGATCATGCGAGACCTACATCCGCGCGTTGCAAACCGGAATGGAGTTGCGCGTGCTGCCCGATGACATCGCTGAAAAGACTGCGCGGGAACTGGAAGACTACCCGGAACAAGACGTCCGCCATCTCGCCGAGTTAAAGGCGATCCTCGATGAGGAAGGGTCGAACTACGCGACCTAGGCTTTGCGAAAGATCACAAGGCGCGCCATGTCGTTGCGGTGCGCCTCATCTGCGCGGCCGTCGTAAATACGCACGTCGCGGGTGGTCAGGTCGGTGATCTGGTCGCCGAACCGTGCGAGGGCCGCTTCAAAGCCAGCCGATGCATAGTGCTTGGCATTCACCGATATAACGAAAAGTGCTTCGGGTGCCGCTACTGCCAGCAAGTTCGCCAAAGCCTCCGGTCCGACATGGCCAAGCGTGAATGTCCCGGCGCTGACAACGCCCGCATAGGGCGCATCCCGAAGGTCCAGTGCCCTGGTCACGTCACTGGCATGAAGCGCGCGGTAGTCGCCCTTCATCCGCGCGACGTTCAGCATGTCTTCGGACAGGTCAATTGCGTCAATGGGCCCAACCGACATACCCCGCAAGACCGCGCCAACCAGTCCCGTGCCTGCACCAACATCCAGCACCGGACCGGTTCCACCCGCTCCCACGAATGCCGTCGCAACCGCGCGCGGCAACTGATAGCCTTGGCCTTCGCCAAACGCGGTATCGTAACTGTGCGACCACATGCGATAAAGCGCCTTCACCTCATCAGGCGTGGACATCGCGTAGGCATCATCAAGTTCAGGATTCTTTCCCATCGTTGAACGCTAGCACAGGCTTGCGCATTCTCAAGCACTCAGGCACCAACGGCGCATGACCAAGACACTGCTTTCCTTCGGCCACGGCTATAGCGCCCGCGCACTGTCCCGCATCCTTTTACCACAGGATTGGCGGATCATCGGCACCACACGGTCCGAAGACAAGGCACCGCGCCTGATGAACGAAGGGATCGAGCCGCGCATATGGCCCGGGGCCGATATGATCCCCGCGCTGAACGCAGCGACGCATGTTTTGATTTCTGCCGCCCCGGGCGATGAGGGCGATCCTGTCCTTGCGGAACTACATGATGAGATTGCACAGCGCGCTGAGCAGTTTGCGTGGGTCGGCTATCTGTCCACTACGGGAGTATACGGCGATCACAACGGCGATTGGGTCGATGAAGGCACGCCGCTGACCCCGGCCACCAAACGCGGCATCGCACGGGTCGAGGCCGAGGCGGCATGGGCCGCAATCCCCGGCCTGCCGCTGCATATCTTTCGTCTGGCTGGAATTTACGGCCCCGGTCGCGGTCCGTTTTCGAAGGTGCGCGACGGCACGGCGCGCCGGATCATCAAGGAGGGTCAGGTTTTTAGCCGGACCCATGTCGCTGACATCGCCCGCGTGTTGGCCGCCTCGATCAGCAAACCGAACCCGGGTGCCGCCTATAACGTCTGCGACGATGACCCCGCCCCGCCACAAGACGTCATCGCATATGCCGCT
>CBDTVH010000518.1:0-2367 GCA_965363665.1 uncultured Yoonia sp.
GCTCTGAAGCGCGACGAATAAGTCAGCCCCGACATTTCGAAAAGAAAACCTCGCCGCAGTGATCTGCGGCGGGGTTTTTCGTTTTGAAAGGTTATGGTTAGCGTGCTGGTCGCCAGAGCGATCTGGCTACCGTCACTTGTGAGCCGTAACGCGCTCGCGCTGCGGTGGCGGCCTGTGAAAACCGATCCAGAACACGTACGTCCGTGATGGCGTAGAAATCATCACGGCGATACCGCACGGCACCGACGTAGACGATCTGTGCTGTGGGATGTGCCGCTGTGACAAGGCCACCCGGCAGCTTGATCGCATCACCACCGCTGTTCAGGAAGAACTGACCGGGTTGCAGTTCAATCGCGGTGCGGTCGACCTCGATGAAGAAAAGATCATCCAGTGGCACCGAATGCGTCGTACCGGCCCATGGTGTGCTGTAGATCGTCCTGTTCACTTGCGTGCCATACGGCAAAAACCCGGTGACAAGCCGGTCACCCACCGCATCTTCGGCGGTTCCAAACAAGGCCTCTTCCAGAGGGGCCGCAATCCGCTGAGACCTTTGCAGGTTCTGCGGGATCTTTGGCGTGATCTCAAAAGAACCGACCAGAATGACCTTGTCAGCACTGCGCGATACGTCGTCCGCAATGGTATCCGTGCTTGGGATACATGCGCTCAGGACGGCGCAGAAAACCGCTGCCGTCATAAGCTTGATTGCCTTGAACATACGCATCTTACAGGCGGTTCAATTCAGCTTGGATCAATGGCTTTTGCTGATCGCCGACGATAGGCAAAAGGAATTCCAGGATCTGGCGTTTGCTTGGACCTGCGGTGCGTTGCACATCAAACTTGCCCGGCTGAAACAGACCGGTGCGCTGTGAAACAATCGCATAACGACCAAGGTCATAGACGCCGCGTGACCGGATCATGGCGGCGGCAACATCACCGCCTTGTGCGCCAAAGTCGTAGACGTTCACAGTATTCCCGCAGATGCCGACGCAGAACATTGCGCTGACGGTGTTCAGCTTGGTTGGACCGTTGGCGATACCCTCATGGTAGATCAGGTAACCGTTGCCGAACTTTCTATAGCCAGCGGGATAGACGCCACCACCATCAGTGGGTGAAAAGCTGCGGAAAGACCCCCCTACAACCCTGTTTCCACGGGCTTGATCCACGTTGACCCAGACATAAGCGACTGATCTGTCAGAAAAGTCGGTTATCTGAGGACCAGTACAGGCGGACAGGATTGTCAGCCCAAAGAGTATCAGCAAAGATCGAAAGAGTTTCATAATCTGTCCTTTGGTAAAGATGTCGGAAATAACCAGAATGACGGCCAGCACCGAAATTCCGTCAACGGGGTTATCGGTCTTAGGGTGTTGCTGTCATACGGAAAAAATGTGGCGACGAATCGTTATCTTTGGGATGCGTGGAGCGTCGGGGCTTTGACGCGTTTGGCGGTACAATCGTCGAAATTTCCGAAGATCAATGTCGCTATTGCCCGCTTTTTGCGTGCAAACGGGCCAAACCCGCTATTTCGCCAGTCCTTAAAAATGCCTATAGTCTTTTGAAAAGCGGGAACAAACCTGCTGCACGTGTGTTAGCTTGCTGGTTGGGAGGCCAAAAACGATGATCCGTTCCGAACTGATCCAGAAACTTGCCGATGAAAACCCCCACCTTTATCAACGCGACGTTGAGAAGATCGTAAATACGATCTTTGAAGAGATCATCGAAGCAATGGCGCGCGGTGATCGTGTTGAACTGCGGGGCTTTGGCGCCTTTTCCGTCAAGAAGCGCGATCAGCGGATTGGTCGAAACCCGCGCACCGGCGAAGCTGTCGAGGTGGATGAAAAGCATGTGCCGTTCTTCAAGACGGGCAAACTGTTGCGTGATCGTCTGAACGGCAACTAACCCTTGCGCGATATCATGCGGCCCTGCGACGAATAGCAGTTCACCGCGTCACTCAACTGCGGTACGATGAATTTATGAAAACCATTCGCTACACCTTTTGGGCCATCGTTGGCCTTTGTCTTATCCTGATTGGCCTGGCTAATCGTGAATTCGTGACCGTGCGCGCCATGCCAGAGGCGCTGGGCGAGCTGCTGGGTTTGTCCCCAGATATTCAGTTGCCGCTGTTTGTCGTCATCTTCATCGGCGTCGGTGCTGGATTGATGATTGGCTTCCTGTGGGAATGGGTCCGCGAGCATCGCATACGGGTCGAGGCGCGGGGCAAAGCGCGCGAAGTCGAAAGCCTGCGCCGTGAGAATGAGCGGTTGCGCGGTGCTGCGGCCGGCGCAAAAAGCGACGATGACGTTCTGGCGCTTCTTGAAAAGACCGGCTGATGCCGACCAACACGCGGGTCAAGATCTGCGGGCTGCGTGA
>CBDTVH010000519.1:0-2367 GCA_965363665.1 uncultured Yoonia sp.
ATCATCCTTGCCATCGGTCTTTTGATCGCACCGGGCGCCATCGCGTTTCTTTTGACCAAGCGGTTTGCCATCATGCTGCCGATTGCGGTCGGCGTAACGCTGTTTTCGGGGTTGGCGGGGGTATATCTAAGTTTCTTTATCGACAGTGCACCGGCGCCGACGGTCATTCTGGTACTGACGGCGATCTTCATCGTGGCGTTCATCCGCGCCAACCGAAAAATACGCCGGGCCAGCGATGAAGCGGCAAAACCGGTCTTGAGAAGCTAATCTGATTGATCCGCCTGCACAGGCGTTGCAAGCTGCCGGCATGACAGATTTGACATATGACAGACCCATTCGCCTTGGCATGGTGGGTGGTGGCAATGACGCTTTTATCGGCGGCGTGCACCGCATCGCGGCACGTATTGATGGCCGCTTTCAACTTGTCGCCGGCGCTCTTTCATCGACACCGGAAAAGGCGCAGGCATCCGGTGCAACCCTCGGCCTTGATCCCGCCCGCACCTATGATGATTTCAAAGCGATGGCGATCCGAGAAGCGCGGTTGAAAGACGGCATTGAAGCGGTTGCGATCGTCACCCCGAACCATGTGCATTACGCTGCCGCGCGGGAATTTCTCAAACGTGGCATCCATGTGATATGCGACAAACCGCTGACCGCAACACTGGCGGATGCCAAAAAGCTGGTGAAAGCGGCGCATGAGAGTAACGCGCTTTTTGTGCTGACCCACAATTACACCGGCTATCCGCTGATCCGACAGGCACGTCAGATGGTGGCCGATGGAGTCCTGGGCAATATTCGCGTGGTGCAGGTGGAATACGCGCAGGATTGGCTGACGCAAGCGATCGAAACCAAGCAATCGGCGTGGCGGACTGACCCTGCACGCTCTGGTCTGGGTGGGGCAACAGGTGATATCGGGACGCATGCGTTTAATCTGGCGTCTTTTGTCACCGGGTTGGAACTGGAGGCGCTTTGTGCCGATCTTCAGGCTTTCGTCAGTGGGCGGCAACTGGACGACAATGCGCATGTCATGATGCGCTTTGCGGGCGGGGCGCGGGGGATGCTGTGGTGCAGTCAGGTGGCACCCGGCAACGAAAACGGATTGCGGTTGCGGGTCTTTGGCGACAAGGGCGGTATCGAATGGCAGCAGGAAAACCCCAATCAGCTATGGTACACGCCCTTTGGTGAACCCAAACAGGTGCTGACACGCGGCGGGGCCGGAACCGGCGATGCCGCAAGGCGCGTCACGCGTGTCCCGGCCGGGCACCCCGAAGGGTATCTGGAGGGGTTCGCCACAATTTATCGTGAAGCGGCAGACGCCATTACCGCGCACCGCGAAGGTCGGGATGTGCCGTCAGATGTGATTTACCCGACGATCGAAGATGGCCTGAAAGGCATGCAATTTGTCGACGCCTGCGTGCGGTCATCCAAACGCGACGGGGCTTGGGTGAAACTAGCGTCCTAGAACTGCCGCGATCTGTTCAGCCAGTTTCAGCAAGGCCGCCGACTGCGCCGCAGAGATAGCGTCTACACCAACGCCTGCCATCGGTTCTGAAATCTCAAAGCTATGTGCGCTATCGCGGAATTCGGCCGCTTCACTGGCGACAAAGAACTGACCATTCAGCTCGAAGATGCCATCAAGCCCGCCCAACATCCGTTCGACCCGGACGTCAACGGATACATCCGGTAGGCCGACAAACGGCCAGGGATCAGGCCCGACATCAGTGTTCAGAATATCACTCAGCGTGCGTGTCAGGATCAAAGTGACCGCGCGTTCAGGCTCATCCGCCCAAAGCACATCTTCGTTGATGGCGATCCGGCCATCGGCTGTTTCAATCGCGATTTCCTCTGCCGCGGCATAGGCGGGCAGGGACACCGTGCGCACCATCGCGCTGCCGACCAGCGGGCGCAATTCCAATGATGATGACACCGGGGCGAGTGCGACACGATCGGCAAGGGGTGAACAGGCGGCGATTGCGCCGAAAGCCAGAACCATAAGGCGTGTAAGCATATTTTACCGTCCGATCAGCAAGGAATTGGGGTTTCGTTCGATGGTGCGCGCCAGAGACGTAATCGCGTCGGACGCTTCCTGAATGTCGCGCAGGGTCGCCAGTGTTTCGGCGCTGAAACGGGACCGCTCGCTATAGCTGTTGACGACTGCTTCGGTTTGCCTGACCAGTTCACCGGCGCGGGCGGCCAGCGCGGGCAGGGTACTGACTGCATCTTCAACCGCGCGGGCCGCTTCGTTGGCGGAGGCAAGCGCGGCGTTGACGTTCGAAACGGCACCACCTTCGCGGACTTCGTCAAGCAAGGCGCGCAGCGTGGATAGGGCGGCATTTGCCTCGGCGGGGAAGGCAACCGCGTCATCAG
>CBDTVH010000520.1:0-2366 GCA_965363665.1 uncultured Yoonia sp.
GGATGGCGGGGTACATCCTGTTTGCCTTTACGGTCTTCGTCTGGTTCCGTGCCCGCCGTTCGGCCAATGCCAATACGCGCTTTGTCTTTAACGCCGTCGTGGCTGTCATGGTGTTGCAGGTGCTGATCGGGATCGTCACGGTGATTTATTCCGCCCCCTGGCAGATAGCCATCGTGCATCAACTTGTCGCTGTGATCCTGTGGGCGCTTATCCTGCGCGGGCGCTTTGTGGCGCGCTACCCCATCGCCCAATCCATCCGAGGAAAATAACCAATGGCCGCCTATGATGATCTGATGCAGTTCCAGCGCGAGACCGAGGCGCTTGGCCAGATTGCGGGCCGCCTGGGTTGGGATCAGGAAACGATGATGCCGGAAGGTGCCGCGCCGCAACGTGCTGAGGAACATGGCGCGATGGCTAATATCCTGCATGCGCGTCGGATTGATCCGCGGGTCGGAGAATGGCTTGCGGCGGCAGAAGCCTCTGACGCGGTGGCTGATGCCAACCTGCGCCAGATACGACGCGACTATGAGCGCACGGCAAAAGTGCCCGCTGCCCTGGCCGCCGAACTGGCAAGAACCACGTCACTGGCACACCGTATCTGGGCACAGGCGCGTGCAGACGAGGATGTGGCGGCCTTCCTGCCCATGTTACAGAAAGTTGTCGATCTGCGCCGCGAAGAGGCCGCCGCTGTCGCAGGCGACGCCGATCCCTACGACGCCTTGCTGGATGATTATGAACCGGGTGCCACAGGCGAAAGCCTTGCTGCGATGTTTGCGGCATTGCGTCCGCGTTTGGTTGCCTTGCGTGGGGCTATTCTTGACCAACCGGCACCGCAGGCGTTGTCCGGTACCTTTGATGAGGCAGCCCAACTGGTCATATCCGAAAAGCTCGCGCTGGCGTTTGGTTACAACGTTGATCACGGGCGGATCGACAAGGCGGTGCATCCGTTTTCATCGGGGTCCGGTCTGGACGTGCGCATCACGACGCGGACGAACCCGGTTGATCCGTTCAACTGCTTTTATTCCACGATCCACGAGGTCGGCCACGCCGCCTATGAGCAAGGCATAGATGCCGCGCATTTGCTGACGCCACTGGGGCGCGGCGTTTCGATGGGCGTGCATGAAAGCCAGAGCCGCATTTATGAAAACCAGCTCGGACGCAGCCGTGCGTTCACGGGCTGGCTTTACGGGCAAATGCGCGACCAGTTCGGCGATTTCGGCATTGCCGACGAAGATGCATTTTTTGCCACGGTCAATCGCGCCAGCAACGGGTTTATCCGCACCGAGGCAGACGAGGTGCAGTACAATCTGCATGTCCTGCTGCGGTTCGACCTTGAGCGGTCCTTGATGTCCGGTGATCTGGCGGTGAATGATCTTGAGGCGGCCTGGAACGACCGGTTTGCGGCTGACTTTGGCTACAACGTCGACAAGCCCTCAAACGGTGTTTTGCAGGATGTGCACTGGTCCGAAGCTCTGTTTGGCTATTTCCCGACTTACACTTTGGGCAACGTTTATGCGGGCTGCCTGCATGTGGCATTACGCGCGGCGGTGCCAGATTTGGATGATGATCTGGCGCGTGGCGATACCTCAAAGGCGACAGGGTGGTTGCGTGACAATCTGCAACGGTTCGGCGGGTTGCGGGCGCCGGTTGAAACCATTGCCCACGCCACCGGTGCGACGCCGACAGAAGGACCGCTGCTGGACTATCTTGAGGATAAATTCAGCCGTATCTACGGGTTGTGAGGGCAGGATTGCCTTCGGCGAAAGTTTGATTGGACGAAGAAAGCCTATGACCAGTCCGGCTTGCGCTTTTGAAGGAAGGCGTTGATCCCTTCATCGGTATCGCGGGCCAGCATGTTTTGCACCATAACGTCGCCGGTATAGGCATAAGCCTCGACGGTGGTCAGTTGGGACTGCGCATAAAACGCCTGTTTTCCGATTTTGACGGCTGATGGCAATTTACCGGCAATGCTTTGCGCGATTTCCATCGTTTCGCGTGACAGCGCATCGGAGTGGACGCTGCGGTTGATCAGCCCCAGGTCCTGCGCTTCGCGGGCACTGACAAAGCGTCCGGTCGTCAGCATCTCGAACGCGGCTTTGCGGGTGATGTTACGGGTCAGCGCAACCATCGGGGTCGAGCAAAACAGCCCGATGTTGACGCCATTGACGCCAAACCGGGTTTCATCATCGGCAAGGGCCAGATCGCAGGTGGCAACAAGTTGGCACCCGGCCGCCGTCGCTATGCCATGCACCTGGGCGATCACCGGCTGCGGGATGGACTGGATACGCTGCATCATGGCCGCACATCGGTCGAAGAGGTCTTTGAAATAGGCGGCACCGCCGTCTTCGGCCTGACGTCCCGCCTGC
>CBDTVH010000521.1:0-2360 GCA_965363665.1 uncultured Yoonia sp.
AAGAAATCAAACTGATCGGCGTTTCCCTGCGTATCAATTACAGATGGATAATCCAAGGAGGCGTCGATCATGCGCGTTTTGGCACTGGTACTGGGGTTTTGGATGGTGGCGACTGCTGTCTTCGCACAGGATGCGGATGCCATTGAAGATGTGATCGGCAGCCAACTGGAAGCCTTCAATAACCGCGATATTTTAGAGGCTTGGGAGTATGCGAGCCCGAACATCAAACGCCTGTTCGGCAACCCAGGTAACTTTGGCATGATGGTCCAGCAAGGCTATCCGATGGTTTGGGACAATGCCGATGTGCGGTTCCTTGAATTGCGCGATATCCGCGGCAACCTGTGGCAAAAGGTGATGGTCCGCGATGCGCAGGGTGCGCTGCATATTCTTGACTACCAAATGATCGAGACCGCCGACGGTTGGCAAATCAATGGCGTGCAGTTGCTGCCTGCACCCAATGTTGGCGCTTAGGAGCGTTGCGCGGCTGACCGTCACGGTGCTGTCAGCCCCTCTTTAGACCGAAAAGATACCACTGATGCAGGTGGCCCGGCTTTGGCTCGGGCCTTTTTGCATTTCTCAAGCTTCAGGGGCTCTTTTCATGAACAAAGCTATCACCGACGGAATCGTGTTTGATCCATTGCCATTCTCAGCGGGCCTTGCGCTTTGGTCCAGTACCGATGGCACGCCCGGGTCCGACACTTATGCTGGCAGTGGATCGGGCGTCTTTGTCGCCGCTGATCAGGATTTTGCGGGCTGTCTGGAACTGCTCAAGGTCGATGCGACGGCGCGGGTGCGGTACAAGGGTGAAACGCCCATTTTGCCGGGCTGTTACCTGCAAATCAAAGCGCGGGTGAAGGCCGTTGCAGGCGCGCTGCCTGCGGTGCGTATCGCGGGCTGGGCCGGGGCAGGTGGCGGTGCGCAACTGACTGGGGTGACTGAATTTGGCGGTGCAGTGCAGTTGACGACCTACGGGCAGGTCGTCGAGGTGACGGCGATTGTGGCCACTGCTGATCGCACGGGTGTCGATCTGGTCTGGACCGGGGCCGAGTATGGCCATTTCGGGATCGACCTGACCGGGCCGACGGGTGGCGTCGTGCGGCTTGATGATATCACGATCACGGACGTGTCCTCTGCCTTCAACGGCGATCTGATGGGTCTAGTCGATGTACGTGATTACGGCGCAAAGGGTGACGGCGGCACCGACGACAGCGCCGCGTTCAATGCCGCCGACGCAGCGGCGAACGGCCGGACCGTGATGGTGCCGCAGGGCGATTACCTGTTGGAAAACAATGTGACCATGGACAACCCCGTGCGATTTCAAGGGCGCATTATCCAGGCGCCTGAATTTCGGTTCATCTTGCAACAGGACTTTGACTACGACAGCTATCTGTCCGCCTTTCAGGATGAGGAGTTGGCGTTCAAAAAGGCCTATCAGGCGCTTATCAACTTTGCTGATCACGACTCTCTTGATCTGTGCGGTCGTCGCGTACTGCTGACCGAACCTGTCGATATGCAGGCCACAGATCCCAGCCGCACACGTTTTGAAACCCGTCGGGTTATTCGTAACGGTCAGTTCCAGCCTGCCGATGGGGCCGCCTGGGACACGGTCGAGGTGACATCACAGGCCACTTATGCGGCAAATGATGATAACCGTCTGACCAATGTCGCCAATATCGCATCCATCCCGGTGGGGTCACTGGTGCAGGGCAACGGTGTAGGGCGCGAGATTTATGTCACGTCCATTAATGAAAGCGCGCAGATGCTGGAATTGAGCCGCCCGCTGTTTGATGCGGAAGGCACCCAGGTTTTCACCTTCTCGCGCTTTCAGTACATGCTGGATTTTTCAGGCTATGAGAAATTCAGCCAGTTCATTCTGGATGATATCGAATTTCAGGGGCGCGGTGTTGCCAGCGGGATCATGATGGCACCGGATGGGTTCACGTTTCATGTGCGTGATTGCTTTGTGAACAAGCCCAAGGATCGTGGCATCACTTCACCCGGGCGCGGCTGTCAGGGCATGATGATCGACCGTTGTCAGCTGATCTCGGACGAACAGGGCGTGCCGGTTGCGAACCGCGTCAGCATCGGGTTCAACGCCAACGCCAATGATGTGAAGATCAGGAACAACCGCACCAGCAAGTTCAAGCATTTCTGCGTGCTGGCCGGATCAGGAAATCTGATCGCGGGCAACCACTGGTTTCATGGCGATGATGAGGTCAATGGCGTCCGAATGGGCGGGATTATCCTGACGCTGCCGAACCCCAAAAGCATCTTCACGGGCAATTACTGCGACAACAATTTCATCGAATGGACGAATGAACATGACGCGACACCCGCGCTGGGCACGCAGTTTTCCTTCG
>CBDTVH010000522.1:0-2356 GCA_965363665.1 uncultured Yoonia sp.
CGCCGGCGGCGACCAGGGAAAGACGAAAGAAACGGCTCATGCGCGTCAAAACGTAATGCCGGAGGCAGTGCTTTCCAGAGCAGGATGACCCGAAAATCGGTTGCTCGATGCTCTGGCGATTATTGCCATCCTTCGCGCTTGGAGGAAACCGCCGGCTATGCCAAATTCGCGGCACGATGGCAGTCCGGCATTTCAGATCGACCGAGGCGATGATTTCCGTGCTCCGGCCCGGCAATTCGGTCTATTGCATCAAGCCCGCCGCGTTGCGTGAGGCCGCGGCGCGCTTTCTCGAGGGCTTTCCGGGCCGGACGCTCTACGCGGTCAAGTGCAACCCGCACCCGGTCGTCCTGCAGACGTTGTTCGAGGCCGGCATCGTTCATTACGACGGCGCGTCGATCCCCGAGGCCAGCCGCCCAAAGGTGGATTTGCCCACCCCTGGCGTCCCCGAAAGCCCGATCCGCAAGGCCTGTTTCCGGGTGGCGACGGCCTCAAGCAACGCAAGCGCATCCGCGCGATGATCGTCGCGACCGCTTTCGACAAGCGTAATCGCCTGCGCCAGCGCCCTGCGGTCGCCTGCCAGCACACCCCGGGCCAATTCCGCGATATCCGTCGTCTTTCTCATGCGCACCTTCTTATCGGGCAGGGGCCAAAGGTCCAGCCCTCAGAGCAATTCGGCAACCCACGCCGGGATAACTTCTGTGGCAGGCCCAAAGCGGTGATCATCGAAGGCGTTGGCGCGGGCGGACGGTTCAAGATTGATCTCAAGCGTTTGCCCGGCCGCCAGTTCGACCAGTCCAGCGGCGGGATAGACCTCGGCCGAGGTGCCGATGGCGACAAAAAGATCAGACTGGGCGACAGCGTCGCTGATCTTGTCCATCTCGTAAGGAATTTCGCCAAACCAAACGATGTCGGGCCGGGTCGCGGTCGCGCGACACTTGGGGCAGCGATCATCGGGCGACATGACCAGCGGGGCGTCCCAGCGCGCGTCGCAGGCCGCACATAGCGCGCGCATCAAGCGTCCGTGCATATGGATCACATCAGCCGATCCGGCCCTGGCGTGCAGGTCATCGACGTTCTGGGTGATCAGCGTCAGGTTATGGGCGCTGGTGGCAAGCTGCGCCAAGGCCAAATGGGCAGCATTCGGCGCGGAGGCCGCGCAATTGGCGCGACGGGCGTTATAGAAATCATGCACAAGGGCGGGATCACGGGCAAAGCCTTGGGGCGTTGCCACATCGTTCAGGTCATAGCGGGTCCAAAGCCCGTCTTTGTCACGAAACGTGCCCAGCCCGCTTTCAGCCGACACGCCCGCACCTGTCAAAACTGCAATTTTCATGCGCTTGATTTGGCCACGACAACGACACCACTGCAAGCCGATTGCTTGGCAGAGTGGCCTGAACGGGTACAAACGGCTATGCTGGTCGCAATACGAGGGGAGGGAGGAGCATGACCAAAACACCAATTCATCTGTGGATTGTGGGGGTGCTGTCACTGCTGTGGAATGCAGGCGGTGCGATTGATTATGTGCTGACCCGAGCCAATGATGCCGCATATCTCGCAGCCCAACCACCAGAGCGTCTTGCCATGCTGCAGGAAGCGCCGCTTTGGTTCGATGTAACCTGGGCGCTGGGCGTTTGGTTCTCGGTCATCGGTTCGCTTTTGCTGTTGTTGCGATCGCGCTTTGCGGGTTCGGCCTTTGCCCTGTCTTTGGTGGGGCTGATAGGATCGTCAATCTACATCTATGGTATTGCACAGGGCGGCACGATGCTTGCCACCGCAGGACCCGCGGCTGTCGCATTTACGGTTGCGATCCCCGTGGTCCTTGTCTTGCTGTGGATCTACGCAAGGGCAATGACGAAACGTGGTGTCTTGCGCTGATGCGGGTCGTCTTTGTCTGCCTTGGGAATATCTGCCGGTCGCCAGCGGCAGAGGGTGTGATGCGGGGCCTTGCGCCTGACCTGACCCTTGATAGCGCGGGAACGGGCGGCTGGCATGTGGGCGATGCGCCTTATGCACCGATGCAAGAGGCGGCACAGGCACGCGGCATTGATCTGAGCCAGTTGCGGGCGCGGCAATTCACATCCGCTGATTTCGATGATTTTGACCTGATCATCGCGATGGACCGGCAAAACCGGATGGATATTGAAAAGCTGCGGCCAAAAGGCAATGCAACGCCCGTGCAGATGATGGCGGATGGTGACGTGCCAGACCCGTATTATACGCGCGACTTTGACGGCGCTTTGGATATCATCGAAGCTGCGGCTAGGCGCCTGCTGGCTGACATATCTCGGATGCCAGATCGGTGAAGGCGCGATAGCGATCCCAGAACCGTTCATCGCCACTGCGATCGGACTGGCGG
>CBDTVH010000523.1:0-2354 GCA_965363665.1 uncultured Yoonia sp.
CATGTCGATCCGGATCGCCCGTTCACCGGCGGCGCGGTAACCAGCCATGGCGTAATAGCCTGCCACAGCATCCTTGGCGGCAGGAACCGTCACCAGACCAGGCGGCGGGCTTTCGGGGAATTCGTCCAAGCCGTTGGTCAGCGACCACAAGACAAGGCGCAGACGGGTCGGCGCCGGTTTCAGCAGAAGTGGCATGAAGATCGTGAATTGACCAAAACGCACACCATGCTTGCGCAGCGCGCCTCGGGCGTCCTGATCAAGGGCTTTTACCTCATCCGCGACGTCGCCGCGCGGGATGATGCCAAAGCCTTCGGCCATGCGGTAAGCAAAGCCTTTGGCGGCACCGGTCAGTGTTTCATCGTTCCGCAACCCCAAAAGAGGCTCGAACCCGGCGGCGATCTTGCGATCAATGAAGTGTTGCAGGCGGCGTTGCACCTTGGCGGCAACATCGGGACCGGCCTCTTCATCAACAAAGGCCGCAACCCCCGGCTTGAACGGATCGTCGCTCTTGACCAGCTTGCCGACGGCCTGGTCGCCCCACATCAGGCCACCCTGCTCGGTGAAATCAATCTCTGGATCGGGGGCATTGTAAAAGCGGTCCGCCAGCAGATGGAATTGCGGCACCAGCGCCTGCACAGACGCTTGTCGCAAGGTTTTCGCCTCATCGGGGCTGCCTGCTTTGTCCATCCGAAACCGGAAACCTTCCAACCGTCCGACGAATTCGCCTTCGACAGTCACTTCACCCTTATCATTCACGTCAGCCAACAGGCTCTCCTTCTGTTTGAGCCGGCGAAGCAAAATGCTGGTCCGCCGGTCCACAAATCTTTGCGTCAGCGCGCCATGCAGCGCATCTGATAATCGGTCTTCTACAGCGCGCGTCTCATCACGCCAATGAGATTCGTCAGTCAACCATCCGTTGCGTTGCGCAACATAGGTCCAAGTACGGATGTAAGCCAACCGCTTGGATAGCGTATCAATGTCTCCGTCGGTCCGGTCAATGCGCCGCACCTGCAAACCGAACCAATTGGCGGACACATGCCCAAGTTGATGAAGATCGTTATAAATATGCGTCAAAAGCCCAGCATGTTCGCCTTTACTGATACCACGAAAATCAGGGATGCGGCAGACGTCCCACAGCAGTTTCACCGATGGACCGTCCGTTGCGCGCGCCGCAACCTCATCATCCAGCGATAGCGCCTTGAGCGCGGCAAGGTCGTCGCTTTCCCGGACACGCGTCAACCAAAAATCATCAGTGCGCTGTTCCAGCGTCGCAATCAGGCGTTTGATCGAACCAAATTGCAAACGGCTGTTGCGCCACTGAAGTTTTCTCACGGATTGAAAGCGGTGATCGCAAATGGCCTGCGCGACACCTTCATCCAAGGCGGGCGCTTCGCCGGTCACACCAAAGGTACCGTTCTCGATGTGCCGCCCGGCCCGGCCGGCAATCTGGGCAAGTTCCTGCGGTTGCAGATGGCGCATTCTCAGACCATCGAACTTGGTCAGCGACGAAAAGGCGACATGGCTGATATCGAGGTTTAGCCCCATTCCGATCGCATCGGTTGCCACCAGATAGTCCACGTCGCCATTTTGATACATCTCGACCTGCGCATTGCGCGTGCGCGGCGATAAAGCCCCCATGACGACCGCTGCACCGCCCTTGGTCCGCCGCAAGAGCTCGGCGATCGCATAGACATTTTCAACCGAAAACCCCACAATCGCGGACCTTGCAGGCATTCGGCTTATCTTTTTCGAACCTGAGTAGGTCAGTTGCGACATTCGCTCGCGGCGCATGAAATTTGCATCCGGTACCATGGCCGAAATCGCATCGCGCATCGTCTCGGCACCCAGAAACAGCGTTTCATGCAAACCGCGGGCGTTCAATAATCGGTCGGTGAACACATGCCCGCGCTCAGGATCAGCGCACAACTGAATCTCATCAACCGCAAGAAAATCGCAGCCCATGCCCTCTGGCATCGCCTCGACCGTGCAGACCCAATAGGCGGCGCGCGGTGGCACGATCCGTTCCTCGCCGGTAATCAGGGCCACGACCCCCGGACCGCGCACAGCAACGATCCGGTCGTACACCTCGCGGGCAAGCAACCGCAGAGGCAAGCCTATCACACCCGTCCGATAGGCCAGCATCCGTTCAATCGCATAATGCGTTTTGCCAGTGTTCGTCGGCCCAAGCACGGCCGTGATCCGGGAACCCGTCATAATCTTCCCCGAACTTCGGAGGGTGGCCGCCTAGAGCGACTGACCCTCTAGCTGCAATTTCAAACGATCCGCCGATCCCGTCGCCTCGGCGGAATTCGGGTTCATGGTCAAGATCATCTCATAGAGATCCAACGCATCTT
>CBDTVH010000524.1:0-2352 GCA_965363665.1 uncultured Yoonia sp.
TACGAGATACATCGGTGACTGGAGTTCAGACGTGTGCTCTTCCGATCTAACGCACAAAAGCGGAGTGCATATGCCCTTTACTGCGGCCTGGGATTTTGCGGCGCTTACGGGCTGACACTGGGCATCTGTCTTTTGCTTTTCGGCGAACAGGTGGCGGGTTTCATGACCCCCGATACCGAAGCCGTGAAATTTGCGACAACATATCTGCAAATCGTTGGCCTGACACTCTTCGGCTACGGTTTCGTCGTTGTGGCAAACGCGGCGATGAACGCACGGGACAAGGCACTCTATTCGCTCGGTCTCAGCTTGGGGCGTATCGCGTTGATCTATGTTCCGCTGGCGTGGGTCTTGGCTGAAATCTTTGGCTACAACGGCATTGTCTATGCCGCCGCCGCTGCCAACGTAGGCGGTGCGATCATTGCGGTGTGGTTTGGCTGGCGAACAGGTCTGCTGCGTTTCCACTCAGAAACCAAGTCGCGGGCCTGAGGAACCACCACCCGCACCGCGCGTTGCCCTTACGTCATTTCATGAATAAAGACGGAGGACTCGTTATGAAACATATTGCATTGGCCCTGACCTTGGCCGCATCGCCCTTGGCGCTTTCGGTTGTCCCGAACGCGACCTTTGCACAGACGCCGGCAGACTTCTCTGCGATGGTCAGTGAGAAATTGCCGGCAGTCGTTGGCATTCTCAGCACAATCGACGCACCGCCCCCACAAACCGCACAGCAGATGCCGCAACTGCCGCCGGGTCTGCGCGAGTTCTTTGATCTTCCGGGGCCGGACGCCCCCGGTGGGGGCGATGTGCCTCCTCCCGGTCCTGCTCAGTCACAAGGATCGGGCTTTATCATCAGTCCTGACGGCTATGTCGTGACCAACAACCACGTGATCGCAGGTGCGTCCAGCATCGCCGTGATGCTTGAAAACGATCAACGCTATGACGCAGAGCTGGTCGGCACGGACCCCGCTACGGACATCGCGCTGTTGCGGCTGATAGATGCCAGCGATCTTCCGACCGTTGCCTGGGGTTCGTCCGATGATCTGATGATCGGAGACTGGGTCGTCGCGATCGGAAATCCGTTTGGATTGGGCGGAACAGTCACCGCCGGCATCCTGTCGGCACGATCACGCAATATCAACGCCGGGCCTTATGATGATTTCCTGCAAACGGATGCGGCGATCAATCGCGGCAACTCTGGCGGGCCATTGTTTGACGCAGACGGACAGGTCGTGGGTGTGAACACGGCAATCTTTTCACCCACCGGCGGCAGCGTTGGCATTGGTTTTGCGGTGCCCCAACGGGTGGCACAGGGCGTCGTGCAGGAATTGCGTGAAACGGGACAGGTCAGCCGCGGATGGCTGGGCGTCCAGATACAAACCGTGACGGGTGATATCGCCCGAGCGGTCGGGATGGATGCGCCCGAAGGCGCTTTGGTTGCCGATGTCACCGCCGACAGCCCAGCGCAGGCCGCCGGTTTACGGCCCGGTGATATCATCGTCGCACTTGGCGATACTGAAATCGACGGGCCACGCACGCTTAGCCTGGGCGTTGCAGAGCTTGATGAAGGCGACGTCGTCGGTGTGACGGTCTACCGTGACGGCGATTTACAGACGTTTGACGTCACACTGGGGTCATTGAACCCGACAGAGCCTGACGCCGACACGTCGCCCACGCCATCCGATACACCTCAGTTGGGCCTGTCACTTGCACCGCTGGACGATGGGGCACGCGCGCAGCTTGGGATTACGAATGCAGATATCAACGGATTGGTGGTCGCACAGGTCGCACCCGGTAGTCCGGCCGCGCGCGCGGGCGTACGAGCAGGTGACGTCATCTTGAATGCGGGTATGCAAGATGTGGAAACGGTGGATGACATCACAGCCGCAGTCACAAATGCGACGGACGAAGGAACGCCACTTTTGCTGCGGATACTGCGCAATGGAAATTATACTTTCCTGACAGTCAGTTTCGACGATTGAGTCAAAAAAGGCGGGGATCACAAAGATCCCCGCCCGCTATTCAAGCGATGCAAAATCAGGCCGCGTCGCGTTTGTGTTCACCCTCTTTGACCTCTTCGATGATCTTGGACACGAAGGCCTCCAGATCGGCGGGGCTACGGCTGGTGATGATGCCGTTGTCGATGGCGATTTCCTGATCGACCCACTTTGCCCCCGCGTTCTTCATATCGGTGGCGATGGAGTGATAGGACGTCATTTCACGTCCCTCGACGACGCCTGCCTCAATCAGCAGCCACGGTGCGTGACAGATGGCGGCGACGATCTTGTTTCCGGTGACAAAGTCGCGGACAAGCTGAACCGCTTTATCTTCCACGCGCAGCAAATCAGGGTTGAT
>CBDTVH010000525.1:0-2348 GCA_965363665.1 uncultured Yoonia sp.
ATGACATCACGACAAGAATGATAAAGAGCGAGAGCATCAGAAGCGTCGGCTGCTCGCTCAGCCGCGATTTGCACATTGCGTCATAGAGCAGCCAGCCTATCGTCAGCGATCCGCCAGAGATCAGAATGCCCTGCCAAAGCGTCAGATCGGCCTTTGTCGGATCCAGCAGGTAAAGCTCACCGCCCACCCAATAGACGATCATCAAGAGTGCGGCACCCGACAGCCACGTCCAATAGCTTTGCCATTTGTGCCAGGTCAGATGCTCTGGCATCTGCGCAGGCGCGACCATGTATTTCTGTGTGTGGTAAAAGCCGCCGCCATGCACCTCCCATTCTTCACCTGAAACGCCTTCCGGCATGTTTGGCGCAGGCTTCAGCATCAGATCGAGGGCGATGAAATAGAATGACGCGCCAATCCAGGCCATCGCGGTGATCACATGCAGCCAGCGGACGGAAAAGGCGACCCAGTCCCATAAAATAGCAAGATCATACATGGCGTTTCCCCGTTTGGCATCGTCTTCAACCCATCCTATGCGAGGGCTGATTGTTCTGCTATTGCTTCTAGACGCCAAACAGCATCAAAAAAACCAAGCAAATGTCCTATCTCGACAATATCCGTACTTTCGTCCGTGTGTATGAGCTGGGCAGCATGTCTGCAGCCGCGCGGGATTTGCGTATCTCGCCTGCTGTGACGTCGGCCCGCATTTCACAGTTGGAGGCGCATCTAAGCGTGCGCCTGTTCCAACGGACGACCCGCAGTCTGACGCCGACCGAACAGGGCAGGGCCTTTTATGGTGGGGCGTGTGAGATACTGGATAGCGTGGCGAATGCCGAAACGCAGGTGGTCAATATTACCGAAAATCCCAAAGGCGCGCTTTATGTGGCGGCCCCTTTGGGTGTTGGGCGGCGGTTGATTGCGCCGCATGTCCCGGAATTTCTCGCACTCTACCCTGAGATCACGCTGCGGCTGCGTTTGACGGACCGCAAGGTCGATCTGACGACCGAGGGGCTTGATCTGGCGTTCTTTCTGGGTGAGCCGGAGGATAGCAACCTGCGTATCCGCAAGATCGCGGATGTCGAACGTATCCTGTGTGCATCGCCTGAATATGTCAAAGCCCAGGGAAATCCGACGTCGGGTGCGGACCTGCTTGCCAAGAACCACGAATGCCTCAATCTGCGGTTTCCGGGTGCATCGGAATTCCAATGGCGTTTGCAGACGGAAGATGGCCCCAAGAAGTTTCGCGTGCAGGGCCGCTATGAATCCGATGATGGCGATGTGTTGACCGATTGGGCGCTGAGTGGGAATGGCATCGCCATGAAGCCCGTGTTCGAAGTGGCTGAACACTTGCGGGCAGGGCGTTTGGTGCCCGTGGCCACGCAAACGCCGCCCGTGCCAATCCAGATGGCGTGTCTGTTCACGCACCGCCGTCGTCAGGACCCCAAAACGCGGTTGTTCATGGATTTCGTGATCGAACGGATCAGCGCCGTCGTGCGGGGCGATCAGGACCCGCGATAGGTCGAATAGCCGAAGGGCGACAGCAACAAGGGCACATGGTAATGCGATGCCTCTGACATGCCAAAACGGATCGGGATGATGTCAAGGAAACGCGGGTCTTCCGGGGGCGTCCCGCTGGCATCCAGATAGGCGCCTGCATGAAAGACCAGCTCATAGGTGCCTGTGCTGAACTGGTCGGCGGGCAGAATCTGTTCGTCGGTGCGCCCGTCGTCATTGGTGACAAGTGTATTGAGGTGCGTGCGCGTGTCACCCTTGATCGCGAACAGCTCAATCTTGAGGCCCTGTGCCGGGCAACCGCGCGCTGTGTCCAGAACATGTGTTGTCAGATAGCCGCTCATGGCGCTGCTCCTTTTCTCATCTAGCGCTTAGTGCCAGAAAGGGGTGGCAATCGCAAAGCCATGCAATCAAGAGGCTCTTTCGCATATTTTTTGAAAAAGAAATTGATTGCGTTGCTTTATAGGAAATTAACGAAAAGGAAATCGCCACTGTGACCCGCTACCCACGTGACATGACCGGATATGGTGCAACGCCGCCCGCAGCCAATTGGCCCAACGGGGCGAAGATTGCTGTGCAGATTGTGCTGAATTACGAAGAAGGCGGGGAAAACAACGTCTTGCACGGCGATCCTGCATCCGAGGCCTTCCTGTCTGAGATCACGGGTGCCGCCCCTTGGCCCGGTCAGCGGCACTGGAACATGGAATCCATCTATGAGTACGGATCGCGGGCTGGGTTTTGGCGTCTGCATCGCTTGATGGCTGATCTGCCGGTTACCATTTACGGTGTCGCCACCGCCTTGGCCCGCGCCCCAGAGCAGGTCGCGGCAATGAAGTCCG
>CBDTVH010000526.1:0-2341 GCA_965363665.1 uncultured Yoonia sp.
AATGGGCGCAAAGGTTGTCCTTCTGGAAGGGCACAAGATGGGCGGCGATTGTCTGAACTACGGCTGCGTGCCGTCAAAGGCGCTGATCGCGTCGGCCAAACAGGCCTATGCGATGTCGCATGGCGCAAAATATGGCGTGGGCGAGGTTGAGGCGCAGGTCGACTATGCCGCTGCCAAGGATCACGTGCAGGACGTGATCGCGCAGATTGCACCCGTGGACAGCGTAGAGCGGTTCGAGGGGCTGGGCGTTCAGGTCATTCAGGAATACGGGCGCTTTGTCTCGAAAACCGAAGTGCAGGCAGGCGACACGATCATCGAAGCGCGCCGCTTTGTCGTCGCGACAGGCTCTGGCCCATTTGTTCCTCCCATCCCCGGGATCGAGGATGTGACTTATTATACCAACGAAAACATCTTTGATCTGCGCGAAAAGCCCAAGCATCTGATCATCATCGGTGGCGGTCCCATCGGGATGGAGATGGCGCAGGCGCACCAGCGGCTCGGCTGCAATGTCACCGTGATCGAAGGAGCCAAAGCGCTCGGCAAGGATGACCCGGAACTGGCGGCCATTGTGCTGGACAATCTACGCGCAGAGGGCATCAACATTATTGAAGAGGCGCAGGCCGAAAAGATCAGTGGCAAGGGCGATACGATCACTGTGCACACGCCCAAGGGCGATTTCACTGGATCACACCTGCTGATGGCTGTGGGTCGCAAGGTAAACACCGACAAGCTGGATCTAGAAACAGGCGGCATCGCTTATGACCGATCCGGGCTGAAAGTCGGCCCCGATCTGCGGTCGGTGACCAACAAAAAGGTCTATGCGGCAGGTGATGTGGCCGGTGGGATGCAATTTACGCATGTGGCTGGCTATCATGCAGGCGTGCTGATCCGGTCCATGTTGTTCGGCCTGCCATCCAAGCAGCGCACCGATCACATCCCATGGGCGACCTACACCGATCCCGAACTGGCCCAAGTGGGGCTGACCGAGGCGCAGGCCAAGAAGAAACACGGGCCCGCACTCGAAGTCGTCCGCTTTGAATTTCACCACAACGACAGATTGATTGCAGAGCGCAAGACCAAGGGTTTGATCAAGGTCATGGTGGTCAAGGGCCGCCCTGTCGGGGCATCCATCGCGGGGCATCTGGCGGGCGAATTGATTGGCATGTGGGCGATGGCAATTGCCAATAAAATGAAGATGTCGGCCATCGCGAACACTGTTTTGCCCTACCCGACCGTCAGTGAGGTTAACAAACGCGCTGCGGGTGCCTATTTTAGTCCCAGACTATTTGAGAACCCGACGGTAAAACGTGTCGTCGGCTTTGTGCAGCGGTGGCTGCCCTGAATTTCAACGAGGGAAAATGACCAACTCACTTTCAGGTCGCTTTCTGATACTCACGGTTGTTTTCGTGATGCTGGCCGAGGTGTTCATCTTTGTGCCGTCGGTCGCGCGTTTCCGCGAGGATTACCTGCTGGCGCGGCTTGAGCGGGCGCAGATCGCATCCCTCGCGCTGGAAGCCGACGATATGATCAGCCCCGCGCTCGAGGTCGAGCTGCTGCGCAACGCAGAAGTCTATAACGTCGTGCTGCGGCGCAATGAAATCCGGCAGTTGGCGCTGTCCTCACCCATCCCTTCGCCGATTACCGCGACATATGACATGCGCAACCCCAGCAGCACGACGCTGATCGCCGACCGCCTGGGCATCCGCCAGGGCAGCCTCTACTACTATTTCAAGTCGAAGCAGCAGGCGCTGGCCGAGGTCTGCCTGATGGCGATTCGCGACTATGCGGATCGGCTGGCCGGCATCGCTGCACTGCGCCAGCCCTTTCCGGCCAAGCTGCTCGCCGTTTTCCATTCCCACCTGTCGTCGTTCCGCGAGAATCGCGACGCGATGAAGGTGTATCTGGACGAGCGCCTCTATCTCCCCGACGAGTCGCGCCGTGACTTGCACGCGATCGGCAGCGCCTACCGGCAGCAGCTCGAGACGTTGTTTGCCGATGGCGTGCGCGACGGCGAGCTGCGCGGCGATCTGGATCCGCACTTCGCGGCGCTGACCGTCATCGGCCTCGGCAACGCCTGGGGCGACTTATTGCTTCGCGACGACACACTCGATGCATCGGCACTTTCCAGCCAGTGCGTCGAGCTGTTTATGCGTGGCGTCGTCCGCAACGACGACTGATTGCACAGACCGATCAATCCTGACTCATTTCTCGATCACAACACGAACAAGGAATCACTATGGGCGCTTTCAAGGAGCCGCACGGCGGCCAGCTCAAGGAACTGTACCTGGCCGAAGAGGCCGCGGACGCCATGCGGGAAAACGCTAAGACGCTGACGTCGTGG
>CBDTVH010000527.1:0-2338 GCA_965363665.1 uncultured Yoonia sp.
TCGCGGAACATGGTCAGCAGATGCTCTTCCAGACCCATCACAAGCGGATGGATCAACGTATCGAAGATGACGTTCGCACCCTCAAACCCAACTTGCGGGGAATACCTCGCGGGGAAGTCTTGCACATGGACCGGCGCAGAAATGACAGCGCAAGGGATACCCAGGCGCTTGCCGATATGCCGCTCCATCTGGGTGCCAAGGATCATCTCTGGGCTCAGACGCTCAATCGCGGCTTCGACCTCAAGATAATCGTCGGTGATCAGCGCCTCGACGCCGTATTCCTTGGCCAGCGTCCGAATAGGCCGCGCCATTTCGCGGTTATAGCAGCCGATGCCCACGACCTCAAAACCCATCTCATCACGGGCGATGCGGGCATGGGCGGCGACATGCGTACCATCACCAAAGATAAACACGCGCTTGCCGGTCAAATAGGTGCTGTCCACCGACCGCGACCACCACGGCATGCGCAGGCGGCTTTCGTCGGGGCGGCCCGTGACACCGCTGATCTCAGCAACTTCGGTGATGAAATCGCGTGTTGCAGCAACACCAATCGGGACGATCTTTGTGTATGGCTGGTCGTGGTTCTTCTCCAGGAACCGCGCCGCAGCTTCGCCGGTTTCGGGCGACAGCAACACATTGAAATGCGCCGCTGGGAGGCGCGCAATGTCAGACGGTGTCGCGTTCAGCGGGGCCACGACATTTACGTCGATCCCCATCTCGGACAATAGCCCGGTCAGTTCTTCCACATCATCACGGGCACGAAAGCCCAGCGCGGTGGGGCCAAGGATATTGCAGGTCACGCGCGCGGTCCGCTGTTGCGTTTTCGCAAGGCATTTGACGATCTGATAGAACGTCTCATCCGCGCCGAAGTTTTCCTTGCGGCTGTAGCTGGGCAGTTCCAGCGGAATGACGGGAATGCTCAGACCCATCGTTTCCGCCAGACCCGCCGGATCATCCTGGATCAGTTCCGCCGTGCACGACGCACCAACGATGATGGCCTCTGGATCGAACCGATCCACCGCATCCTGACAGGACGCTTTGAACAGGGTCGCCGTATCCGCACCCAGATCACGCGCCTGGAATGTCGTATAGCTGACAGGCGGACGATGGTTGCGGCGCTCGATCATCGTGAACAGCAGGTCCGCGTAGGTGTCGCCCTGCGGGGCGTGCAGCACATAGTGCAGACCCTTCATTGCAGTCGCGACGCGCATTGCGCCGACGTGGGGTGGGCCTTCGTATGTCCAGACAGTCAGCTTCATTCGGCGGCCTCCATCTGAAGGACAGCCTTGCGGCGCAGGGGCCGAGAGAACAGACCGGCCAGATCGCCCGCCTGTTCGTAGAAATGTACGGGGGTGAACACCAATTCGATCGCCCATTTGGTCGAAAGACCCTCAGCCTCAAGCGGGTTGGCAAGGCCAAGGCCACAGACCGTCAGGTCAGGACGTGCGGCGCGGGCGCGTTCCAATTGCTTATCGACGTCCTGACCCTCGGAAATCTGAGGACCGGCGGGCAGCAGGGCCAGATCGGGCCCGTGCAACGCATCGTGGATATAGGGGCTGCCAACCTCAACGGCGGTCATGCCGCATTCGCGCGTCAGGAAACGGGCGAGCGGAATTTCAAGCTGGCTGTCGGGGAAGAAGAACACCGACTTGCCGCGCAGAACCTCGGCCGCCTGCGCAATCGCCTTGCGGGCGCGGGCGCGTGGGGCGGCGGTGACGGCTTCAAAGGTCTCTTCGCTGACACCAAACTCATGCGCAATAGCGCGCAGCCAAGCGGTCGTACCCTCGTCACCAAATGGAAACGGCGCCGCCAAATGACGCGCGCCGCGACGCTCAAGTGCGGCATGAGTGTCCCCAAGAAATGGCTGTGTCAGCGCAAAGACCGTGTTTTCACCTACGGCAGTTGTATCGTCAATGCGACGCGCTGGGAGCAGCCGGATTGGACCAATGCCCATGTCAGTCAGAAGTGAAACCATCTGGTCTTCGACAACATCAGGCAATGCGCCAACGACCAAAAGCTCACGCTCTTTGGTATCTTTCAGCACGGGCACCATGGACGCAAGGCACGCATCCTCACCTTCGGTGAAGGTCGTCTCGATCCCGGAACCGGAGTAATTCAGCACACGCACATGCGGCGCATGCACCTGGCTCAAACGCTCAGCGGCGCGGGCCAGATCAATCTTGATCACCTCGGATGGGCAGGACCCCACCAGGAATAGCTGCCGGATGTCAGGGCGGCGCGACAAAAGCTTTTCAACTTCGCGGTCCAGTTCGACGTGCGCGTCGGCCATCCCGGCCAAATCCTGTTCTTCCAGAATCGCCGTACCGAATCGCGGTTC
>CBDTVH010000528.1:0-2337 GCA_965363665.1 uncultured Yoonia sp.
TCAACCAGACGGCCTGGAAAGGCGTGCAGGATGCAATCGCCGATTTCGATATCGAAGGCCGGTTCTTGGAAAGCCAGGCCGAGACGGATTACGAGGCCAACATCAATTCTCTGCTGGGTGGGCAATGCGATGTGATCATCACCGTTGGTTTTCTTTTGGGGGATGCGACCAAGAATGCCGCCGAAGCGAACCCCGATCAGAAGTTCTCCATCGTCGACTTCGCCTATGACCCGCCATTGCCCAACGTTCTGGGCCAGGTCTATGCCACCGACGAAGCCGCATTTCTGGCCGGATATCTGGCCGCAGGCATGTCGAAAACAGGCATTCTGGGCACATTTGGGGGGATCAATATCCCACCGGTTACAATCTTCATGGACGGGTTTGTTTACGGTGTTGACCACTACAACGCAGAAAACGACGCGGATGTGACCGTGCTGGGATGGGATACGGAAACGCGCGAGGGTCTATTCACCAACAACTTTGAATCGCTTGATGACGGGCGCGCCTATGCGCAGAACCTTTATGATGAAGGCGCAGACATCGTGCTGCCGGTCGCGGGTCCTGTCGGTCTGGGTTCGGCGGCCCTGGCAGACGAGTTGGGCACAGATCAGCTCATGATTATTGGCGTTGACGCCGACTTGCACTTGTCCGACCCCGAAAAGGGCCATGTCTATCTGACCTCGATCACCAAACGCATGGATGCAACCGTCCGGCAGGTGATCGAAATGGTGATGAACGACACCTTCGAGGGCGGCCTGATCGTGGGTTCGCTGGAAAACGGCGGTGTAGATCTAGCACCCTTCCATGACCTCGACAGTGCCGTGCCTGATGTGCTCAAGACCGAGCTTGCGGACATTCGCGCTGCCATCATCGACGGCTCGATCAGCGTCAGCCCATAAGACCGGATCAAACTGATGGACATCACCCTGCGCGGTATCACCAAACGCTTTGGCCCGGTCACGGCGAACGAAGACGTAAACCTGACGATCCGCGCAGGCGAAGTGCTGGGGTTATTGGGTGAAAACGGGGCCGGTAAATCGACGCTGATGAACGTGTTGTGCGGGCTTTACAGCCCTACGGCGGGTGAAATCCTGATTGATGACAAGCCGGTCGTCTTTGACGGCCCCGGCGACGCGATCCGCGCAGGGATCGGCATGGTGCACCAGCATTTCATGCTGATTCCGGTGTTCACGGTGGCTGAGAACGTCGTGCTGGGGGTGGAGCCAACCGGCCGCCTGGATCACCTTGATCTGAAAGCCGCCCGCGCGCAGGTCCGCGCGATCAATGACAAGTACGGGCTTCAGGTGAACCCTGATGCCTTGATCGAAAGCCTGCCGGTTGGCGTCCAGCAACGGGTTGAAATCATCAAAGTGCTGTTTCGCGAAGCCGATGTGCTGATCCTGGACGAACCCACCGCCGTGCTGACCCCGCAAGAGGTGGACGACTTCTTTGAGATCGTGAAATCGCTGCGTGACGCGGGCAAAGCGCTGGTCTTTATCACCCATAAACTGAACGAAATCCTTGATATTGCTGACCGGATCAGCGTCATCCGGCGTGGGCGGATTGTTGGCGAGGGGCTGCCGCGCGACCTGACCCGCCCTCAGTTGGCCGAGATGATGGTTGGCCGCCCCGTCAGTTTCGAGGTCGAAAAAGGGGGCTTCAACCCCGGCCCCGTCCGTCTTGAAACGCACGATCTGACAATCCTGCGCGACAGTGGCGATATGGCCGTTCAGGGGCTGAACATGACGGTGCGTGGCGGCGAAGTCGTCGGCATCGCAGGTGTGCAAGGCAACGGTCAATCAGCGTTGATCGAGGCGCTGGCAGGCGTCCGGCCTGTCGCAGAAGGGACCATTACATTTGACGGGCAGGACATCACCCATCTGTCTGCCCGCGCACGGCACCGTCTGGGCATCGCCCACATCCCCGAAGACAGGCAGGCCGCAGGGTTAATCGCGAATTTCACCGTCGCCGAAAACATGGTTCTGGATAGCTATTATGACCAGCGGTTTTCCAAAGGGCCTCAGATAGACTGGGCCAAGGTGAACGAAACATCAGCGGGTTGGGTGCAGGATTTCGACATCCGCACGCCGTCTGTATTCGCCCAAGCCGGGCACCTGTCAGGCGGCAACCAGCAAAAGCTGATCGTCGCCCGCGAATTGGCGCGCGACACCAAATGCGTAATTGCCGGACAGCCGACGCGCGGCCTTGATGTGGGCTCTATCGAATACATCCACAAACGCCTGATTGCCGCGCGCGATGAAGGCGACGGGGTCTTGCTGATCTCCTCCGAACTGGACGAAATCCTGGCCCTGTCCGACCGCATCCTTGTGATGTTCA
>CBDTVH010000529.1:0-2335 GCA_965363665.1 uncultured Yoonia sp.
ATGACGCCCAGGACGATGGGATCGCTCAGATCATAGATATTTTCGCCAATCTGGATCATGTCCGCCCGAAAAGCCGCTCAATATCGGCCAGTTTGAGTTCGATATAAGTCGGCCGCCCGTGGTTGCATTGCCCCGAAAGCGGCGTCGCCTCCATTTCGCGCAAAAGCGCGTTCATTTCCGCCGCTTGCATCCGGCGACCCGACCGGATGGACCCGTGGCAAGCGACCCGGCTGAGGATCGCCTCGATCCGGGCTTGCACCGATGCGCTGTCACCTTGGTCCGCCAATTCGTCCAGAATATCGCGGATCATGGCTTCGGCGTTCACCTCGCCCAGGATCGCAGGGGTTTCGCGCACGGCGATGGCCCCACCGCCAAAGGGTTCGATGGTCAGGCCGAATTTGCCAAGGTCATCTGCGATTTCAAGAAGCTGGGCGGCGTCGTTTTCGGAGAGTTCAACCACCTCGGGGATTAACAAAGCCTGTGCAGCGACACCATTTTCAGCCATCTGCGCCTTCAGCTTTTCATACACCAGACGCTCATGTGCGGCATGTTGATCAACGATCACGATCCCTTTTTCAGTCTGCGCGATGATATAGTTCTCATGCACCTGCGCGCGGGCGGCACCGAGCGGCAGATCATCCGGCTCATCCTCAACCATCGGTTCGAACCGGGCAGAGGGCGTTTCGCCAAAGCCGGGGGCCTGCGCCTGAAACGTCATCGACCGCGCGCTGAAACTGGGCCGGTCCATCTGATAGACGCGCGGTGCGGTTTGCTCTGGTGTGATCGCGCCCAAGGTTGCGTTGGCCACCGTGGTCGAGGCGCGATGCCCCGCTTCGGCCAAAGCATGACGCAAGCCCGATACGATCAGACCGCGCACGGTACCGGGATCGCGGAAACGGACCTCGGACTTGGCGGGGTGCACGTTGACGTCCACCAGCGTGGGGTCGCAATCCACAAAGAGCGCCGCCACCGGATGCCTGTCGCGCGACAGAACGTCCATATAGGCGGCCCGCAGTGCGCCCAGCAGCATCTTGTCACGCACCGGGCGTCCATTCACGAACAGGAATTGGGCAACCGCCGCCCCGCGTGAATAGGTCGGCAAGGCGGCATAGCCGGTCAGGTGAAACCCTTCGCGTTGGGTGTCGATGCGCAGCGCGTTTTCGGCAAAGTCCTTGCCCAGCACCGACCGCAACCGCCCATGCAGCGCATCAAACAGATCACCGGTTTCGGCATCCGCGCGGAAGACCATGCGATTGTCGCCTTTGGACGCATCGCGCAGGATGAAGGTGACGAAGGGTTCGGCCATGGCCAGACGCTTGACCACATCCGTCACCGCCTGCGCCTCGGCCCGGTCTGTGCGCAGGAATTTCAGGCGCGCCGGCGTGGCGTAGAACATGTCACGCAACTCAATCACAGTCCCGGATGACAAGGCGGCGGGTTTCACGCCTTCGGCTTTACCGCCCGCGACGGCGATCATCGCGGCCTCGGCCCCTTTGGCGCGTGATGTGATCGTCAGACGACCTGTTGCGCCCAAGGACGGCAATGCCTCGCCGCGGAAGCCGAATGAGCGGATATTGAGAAGGTCCGAGCCATCAATCTTGGACGTCGCATGGCGTGACATGGCCATCGGCAAATCCGACGGCGTCATGCCGCAGCCATCGTCAGTGACGCGGATCAGGGTCTTGCCGCCATCGGCAATCACAACTTCGATCCGGGTTGCGCCCGCGTCGATACTATTTTCAACCAGTTCCTTGACGGCAGAGGCGGGGCGTTCCAGCACCTCACCTGCCGCAATCCGGTTGATTGCGGCATCATCCAGCTGCCGGATCACCGGGTGTCCGTTTGCCTTGGGCTGTATCTGGGGGTCTGCGATGGTCATAGCACAAGTTCTAGCATGACCGGACGCGATTCTGCGAGGGGAAAACAGGGGCGCTGCCCCTTGGAATTTCCCCCTTGCGGATCAGCTTTCTAGCGCTGGCAGCCGTGCATCATTGGGTCGTTTCCAGCCCCTCAGGCTTGCCCACAACCACGAAATGCAGATCCTCCGGGCGCAGCAGTTCGGCTGCAACCCTGTTGGCATCCTCCAATGTCACCGCTTCCACAAACGCGTTGCGATCAACCACATACTCCGGCGTCAGGCCGATGGCCTGCATGGCGACCATGATCTTTGCAATCTCGGCATTGCCATCGAACCGCAGAGGGTATTCGCCTGTCAGATAGGTCTTGGCGACGTCAAGCTCTTCTGCGGTCACGCCATTTTCTGCCAGACGCGCCCATTCGTTGCGGGTCACTTCAATGGCCTCGGCAATCGTTTCGTTGGATGAGGCAACCGTGC
>CBDTVH010000530.1:0-2333 GCA_965363665.1 uncultured Yoonia sp.
TAATACATCAGCGCATTCGCCCCTGTGAGCAGCCCGATCGCCAGCCACGCAAAACTGGCCAGGGCGACGGCGGCCACGATATCAAGGGCAGGGTACGCCGCTTTACAGGGGTTCAGGCGGTGCGCTGCGGCGTGCATGACGAAAACCAGCAAGGGCAGAACAGTGTTCTGAAAGGCCGTGACCGAGATCAGCAAGAAGGTCGAGATAATGTAGACGCGGGCCGCGTGTCTGGTAATCCCGAATTGCGGGGCGACGCGCAGAAACACCACGATCGCGATCATGAACGTTGCGATCAGCGCGATCAGGTCCTGCCATGGGCTGTTCATATGGCTTTCAAGAAACACCATCAGGCCCGCAGGCAGAAAAAAGTTGTCAAAGCCGCGCCAACTGTCCGCTTCAACCAGCGTGCCGAAAGCTGCGACCATAACGGCCAGCAGGATCACATTGGGGCGGGACACGTCGGACAAAAGAAGCAAACATACCATCGCGATCACGAGCGTGATCATGAAAAAGGCGGTCGATCCCTCAATCGACTTTTGTCCGTCTTCAACCGTAAAAAATTTGCGCCCATAACGACTGCCCGTCAGAGCGGCAGCGGCATCGGCCAAGGTCAGTGTCGCAATAGGCAGGATATAAAGGATCGCACGATCATCAGCCAGCAGGAACACTGTACCCACCGCCAGAGCAAGCAGAAGATCACCGTATGATTGCCGCTCTACCCCATGCAATGTTTCGCCGATCCCGCCTTTGGAAAAGGCGGGCATGCGCAAGATCAGCATGACGACAAGGGTAAGACCGACCAGCATGAAAACAGGCCAGCGGTCAGTGAATAGCCAAGGGAGCGTCAATGCATAAAGGCCAGTCCCGATATGCACCAACTTGCGCTGGACTTCGGCGGATATGTCGCGCGCGCTGGCAAGACGTTTGACGATCGTCATCAACCCAAGCAGGATTGCGACAGATGCAAACGCGATTGCGATTTGCGCAGGCGCGCTCATCCTTTGAATTCCTCGATCACGAAGTCGGAATAGAAAAAGGCCTTGTCCTGCGCTTTCAGGCGGTTTTCATCCTCGGTCAACGTGGTCATCTGGTCTGCAAATTCAGGGGGGACGCGGCGTGGGGCCATCATGTTCCAATACACAAGTCGGGCGTTTGGGTTCGCGGCGCTCAGGATCTGTCCATAGACGTGGGCAAAGACGTCCGGTGACATGTATTCAAAGATATCAGACAGATTGAAGCCATCTGCTTTGTCGCCGTCATCAATGAAGGCCTCAAGCGCGCCCTGACGAATATCCAGCCGGTCAAGCCTGTCACGGATCGTCGCATAGTGTTCGGCGCGCCACGGCATCGGGACCGCTTCGCCATGCGTGCCTTTCAATATCCAGTGGAGATAGGGGTTTTGCGACGGGTCACAATCGACAGCCGCATGTTTGATCCGGCGGGCGACATGCTGCGCGACAGAGCCTTCGACATGATCAAAGAACGCCTTGTCCCGCCCCATGCGCCCCATCATGAAACGTGAGAAAAAGAAATTCAGCAAAAGCCGCCAGCGCCACGTGTTGAAACGCTGATCAAGAAACTTTTGCCGCGCGGCTTTGGGACGCGCCACAAAGATGTCGTCAAGCGTTTTTCGGGAATGGACGAGTGGCAGCAACTTCGTCCGAAAGATGCGAAAATAACGTTCGAACTTGCCAACACCACCAGCGCCATATGCGATGACATCATCACGACGAGCGCGCCAGAATGCCTGCGTTTCGGCGTCCAGTTCGGCAATGACGCGATCAAGAAGAGCGCCGCGTTGGCGGCTGGGGCGCGATCCCATCAGTTCAAGAAATTCAGGGTGTGACAGTGTGCGATAAGCGCCGATACGCAAATGCAGGCAAGCAATCTGGGCGGGCGACAGGTCAACAACCACGACACGCGCAGGATCAAGCGTCAGCATTGCCAATGCGTTGTCGCCTGCCGAACAGATTGATACCAGCGTCTTGCCGGGGTCCTGCGGAAGGGCGGCACACAACACATCCGCATCCTCCCACAATTGCGCATATCGGATGTGATCGAAGTTCGCCTTTCCCGCGATCTCAGAGCTTTGAGTCATGTTTTCTTACCACTCCTGTTGCGCCGTCCACATGCAGGGTTTCACCGTTTTCGACCCAATGCGTCGCACCCTTCAGGCCAACGACACAAGGAATGCCCAATTCGCGCGCGACGATGGCTGAGTGTGACAATAGCGATCCGCGTTCAACCACGATGGCGCTGGCATTGGAAAATACCGCGATCCAGCCGGGGTCTGTATGGCGGGCGACAAGAATCTCGCCGGGGATCAGGCTTTC
>CBDTVH010000531.1:0-2332 GCA_965363665.1 uncultured Yoonia sp.
GCCCGTTGGGAAAGCCAGTATAATTTCCCAGCCGTCATGGACGGGGATGTCGTTTTGTCGGTCCTGCCGCATCAGCGCCCCTCTGGCATGACAGGCTTTGTGATGAACACCCGCCGCGATCAGTTCAGCGATTGGCGCGTGCGCGACGCGATGCTGCATATCTTCAATTTCGAATTCATCAATGACGCGATGACCGGTTCAGCGCAGCCGCGCATCACATCTTACTGGTCCAATTCCCCGCTAGGGATGGAGGCCGGACCTGCCGAGGGCCGTGTCCTTGAATTTCTGGAGCCATTCGTAGCCGATCTGACGCCCGGGACCATCGAAGGCTATACGCTTCCCGTCAGCGATGGGTCTGAACGCAATCGTGCAGGCACCGCCGCGGCCCTTGATCAGATGGCCGCTGCAGGTTGGACGGTGCAGGATGGCGTGATGGCAAACGCCGATGGCGAACCCTTCACGTTTGAAATTCTGTTGGCACAGGGTGGGTCCGAAAATCAGGCGATTATTGACATGTATGTCGAATCGCTGGCGCGGATTGGCGTCACCCCTACAGTTTCGGTGGTCGATAGCGCCCAGTTCAAGGAACGCACGGATGCCTATGATTTCGACATGACGTACTACAGGCGTGGTCTGTCGTTATCGCCGGGCAATGAGCAATTCGGCTATTACGGTTCCGAAACCGCAGACCAACCCGGCGGTGGCAACCTGATGGGTGTGAAATCCCCTGCGATCGACGCGATGATCGAGCGCTTGCTGACTTCGGAAAGTCAGGATGATTTCGTGGCGGCGGTCAAGGCGTTGGACCGGACATTGACGGCTGGTCGCTATGTGATCCCGATTTATCAATGGAACATCAGCCGATTGGCCCACGCCAAAGAGCTGAAATACCCTGATGCGCTGCCGATTTTTGGCGACTGGCCCGGTTGGCAGCCTGATGTCTGGTGGTACGAAGAATAGGCAAGGCACCAATTCATCTTTTCGCACCGCCCGTTTGTCTTGGGATGGAACCATGCGGTCGGCTGCGGGTTCTCTTATTCAATGAACAAGGGGACAACAGCTATGAAATGGAACGACGTCGCAACAAACTGGGCCGCATTTGTGCCCCGGATCATGACGCGCTGGCCTGATCTTGATGAAAACGAAGTCATCGCCATTGATGGCAATCAGGATGCTTTCGTGGCCTATCTGGCTTCGTTCAGCGATCAAGACGAGGTAACAGCGAAAACCGAATTGAATGATTGGCTTATGGGTGAACAGCCCACGGATGCAATCATGCACCCCACACGCGACAATGCCCGCATCAATGCGTCAGCTGAAAATATGCCGGCAGGCGAAGACCCCTCTGACGATGATCGCCGCTTTGGCGATGATCTGACACCGGAGCCACCGATTGCCCGGCCCGATTAAATCAATGTTGTGACCCAAAGGATTGTCGCGTCTTCGGCGCTGATGGACACGACGTTGTGCCCCATGGCAGCGTCATAATAGGCGCTGTCGCCACGCTTGAGTTCAACGGCTTCGTAGAATTCGGTATACAGCCGGATTTGACCCGTCAGTACGTAGAGAAATTCCTCACCGTCGTGACGGACCCAGCCATCGAAATCCTCTAGCTGGCGGGCGCGAACGCGGGTGCGGTAGGGCAGCATCTTTTTTGTGGTCAACGTTTCGGCCAATAGCGCGTGCTCATAGGTTGTCGTGACCTTTTCGGCCTCTTCCCCGTTGCGCGTCACGGCCATTCGGCCATTCACCTGGCCCTTGGACGGCGGTGTGAATAACTGAGGCACCGAAATCTCAAGCCCGATGGCCAGTTTCTTGAGCGCATCATAGGTCGGCGACATCTGCCCGTTTTCGATCTTGGACAGCGTTGATCGGGCAAGGCCCGCCTGCTGCGCGGCCTGCTCTAAGGTCCAGTCGCGCGCCTTGCGCAATTCACGCACGCGCGCGCCCAGATCAAGCGGCTGCGCCACGCTGGTTTTGCCGCTTTCGTGGGCGATACGGATCAGGTTCTTGGGGTCCGTGTCTGACATGATCTGTTCATACGCAGCCCTTCAGTATCTTGCAACCAAACCCATGCACCGATAGCGGTACGACATGCTGTCGCTTGTGCAATCAGACAGGTTTCCCCCTGCCCCGAACCATTTCAACATGGCAGCCTATGTGCTGGCCCAGGCAGATCGTCTTGCCGACAAACCCGCGCTTGAGATCGTGGGTGAAGATGGGATTTGTGAGGATTTTACCTTTGCCGCGCTGAAACGCGCCGTGCTGGGGACGGCGACAGGGTTTTTACAGCACGCCAAACCCGGTGAGCGGATCATATTGCAGCTTGGCA
>CBDTVH010000532.1:0-2327 GCA_965363665.1 uncultured Yoonia sp.
TCAAGGGATCTATACCACCGCAGCGACCATTCGGGCGGCGGCAGGGTGTAAACTGACGATGACGTAAATGAAGTGGCAACCGTGATGACGATGGGCAGCATCAGAAAAATGATGCACCCAATGCCAACCGCCCAAGCAAAGAAGATCGTGATCCGGTCGGTTTGGGTCATTGTCGTGCCCCCAAGCGTCCGGCAAGCCAGCTGGAGAACAGGACCACGAAGATGGCAATCGCAAGAAGGATCGCAGAAATCGTAGACCCGAGCGGTTCATTGCGCAGGTACAAGAAAGACCGGGCGATCAGCATCGATAACGTCTGCTGCCGTTCCCCGACGATCAGGGACGGGATCACATACATCGAAATGGCCAGTGAAAAGGTGAAAGCCGATCCCGCAACGACACCCGGCAGGCTCAGCGGCAAGGTCACGCGCGTGAACCGGAACCAAGGTGAGGCACCGAGGGAAGATGCAGCTTCGGGAAGAGAGCTGTTCAGTTGGCGGATCACCGAATAGATCGGCAGCACCATAAAGGGCAGAAAGACGTTCGCAGCGCCAATAATCAGGGCTGTTTCGGTAAACAGCATGCGCACGGGTTCATCCGTAATTCCGATAGCTTGCAGTGTCGTGTTGAGAAATCCGTTCGACCGAAAGAGGATGGACCAGGCAAACGCCTTGACAATCACGCCCAGCGACATTGGCAGGACAAGCGCCACCATGAAGACTGTCAGCCAAATGCCTTTGGCGCGCGCCATCGCAAAGGCTGTCGGATAGGCGATCACCAATGCAAGAAGAGTGGTCAGAAGTGCGACGCGCAAAGTGCGCCACAGGACGGTCTGGTTGAATTCGTCGCTGAAGAAGTCGACATAAGTGACCAAGGTCAGCCCTTCGGCTCCCTGAACACTCTTGAACAACAGCATCATAAGGGGCAGCGCATAGATGACGGCCAAAAACGCCAACCCCGGCACAGCCAAAAGCGCAATCCGGTTTGAGCGCGCGATCATGCAGACACCTCGTGGATCAGCGTATCGGCGACAGCCCAGCCCCAAGTCGCGGTCTCGCCCCGCGTATAGCCGGTTCTTATGCCGGGTAACTCACATAGGAATTTGTCCTCGCCCGACGTCACCCCATGCAGCACGGTTTTCGATCCCAGAGTCATGACATCATCAAGCTGAACCTTGATCTGGTTCATCTCGGGGCTTGCATCGGGGGTGATCAGTTCGGGTCGCACGCCCACTTGCACGGGTGTTCCAACCGCATGCTGAGAGTTCGCGCGCACAGTGCCTGCGTGCGTTTTGACCGTGGCGATGCCATCGACCTGATTGATCACATGGCCTGTCAGGCGCGTTGAAAGCCCCACAAAATCCATCACAAAAGGCGACGCGGGTTGCGCATAAAGTGTCGAGGGATCGGCGAACTGTTCAATCTCTCCATTATTCATGACCGCGATCCGGTCAGAGACACCCATCGCCTCTTCTTGATCGTGGGTGACGAAAATTGCGGTAATGCCCCGGTTGCGCAGCAACGCCTTCAATTCGATCTGCATCGTCTCGCGCAGCTTTCGATCAAGCGCGGAAAAGGGTTCATCAAGAAGCAACAGATCCGGTGAAACGACAAGCGCGCGCGCCACGGCCACGCGCTGTTGCTGGCCACCCGACAGGGCGGATACCGGGCGATCTGCAAAGGCGTCCATGCGTACGAGCGCCAAAGCCTCCGCGACGGGCATTTTGGCATCCGATTTTGATATGCCGCGTGCGCGCAAGCCAAAGGCCACGTTCTCGGCGACGGTAAGGTGGGGAAATAACGCGTAGTTTTGAAACACAACAGAGATGTTGCGCTTGTGCGCAGGAAGGGAAGACACGTTGCGCCCGCCCAAGATAATATCACCGGTATCGGCGTCCAGAAGGCCGGCGATGATACGCAGCAATGTCGTCTTGCCGCAGCCCGAGGGGCCAAGGAGCGAGACAAGTTCGCCCTTGGCCACCCGGAAGTTCATGTTTTCCATGACCACGGTGCCTTTGAAAGACTTGGCCGCACCCACTACATCTAGATAGCGGCGTACTTCCGGACTCTGGTCCCTGGTCTGAGCCGACATATGCTTAGATCGCCATCAGTTTGTCGAAGCGGTCGATCCATGCGGCACGGTTGGCTGCAACAAAGCCCCAGTCAGGTGCAAATATCGGCACGCCATCGGGAATGATCGCTCCTGCAGTCACCGTCGTATTTGCCGGGACGGATGAGGCGAAGTCGGCAATTGCGGTCTGCATGACGGGCCCAAGCATTTCGTTGACATAGGCCTGCGCCAGTTCCGGGTTTGGTCCACCTTTGACAAGG
>CBDTVH010000533.1:0-2326 GCA_965363665.1 uncultured Yoonia sp.
ACGGCGTGGCCAAAGCCAGCGGCGTCCATCTGCCAAACGGAACGGTTGACCTTGACCTTATCGGCGGCCAGCGCCCGCATCAGTGTACGCAGAAATGACAAACGGGTCGGGAACGCCGCCCCCATGCGGCGCAACCGCATCACGACGGATGGCGGGCGCAGTGGCAATTGTGGCGGGAGCGCTATGTCTTTCATGGGCAGTAACCTAGCCGCTTGAATGAAACCGACATAGTCCAAAAACGACGCATCTTCGCGAAGTGATTGGTAAATCTTTCACAGCTTGGATAAACGAATGGGAACCAAGCGGGTTCGCTTGCGTTGTCGTCGGTGGGAGGCGCTTAAAAATATGCTCAAACGTCTATGCGCGGCGATCTTGATTTGCGCAACACCAGCTGTCGCCCAGGAGGTGCGCCTGATCACAGATGTCGCGCGTGATGCGTTGGATGAAGCGTCGCTTTTGCGTGATCTGGAAGACACCGCAGCCCCGCAAGACTATGTCGCAGCCGCCCGCGCCGATTATCGCCGCTTGCTGACGGCGCTTTACGCGGAAGGGGACTATGGCGGCGTTATCTCGATCACCGTCGACGGGGTAGAGGCTGCGAATATCGCCCCGCTTGCGGCACCGGCATCCATCGGCGTGGTCAGGATCGCGGTGGACCCCGGACCGCGCTTTACCTTCGGCGACGTGCGCATTGCCCCGCTTCCGCCCCAGACCAGCATCCCCGAAGACCTTGGACCGCGCCGGACCGCGCGCACTGCGCGCATCAGGTCAGCGGTGTCAGGCAGTATCAGCAGTTGGCGCGATCTTGGGTATGCCAAGGCGCAGGTTGCAAACCAGTCAATCATTGCCCGCCATGCAGATGCAAAGCTGGATGTGGACGTGGCGCTTGATACCGGACCACGGCTGCGGTTCGGCCCGCTTAACCTGTCGGGCAACGAAACGGTCAGTGACGCCCGCGTCCGCCAGATTGCGGGCCTGCCCACAGGTGAAATTTATTCCCCGCAACAGATGGAGGCCGCCGAACGTCGCCTGCGCCGCACCGGAACCTTTGCAAGCGTCGCCTTGACGGAAAGCGACCAGATCGGACCGAACGATACCCTGCCCATCAACGCGTTGCTGTCCGAGGCAAAGCCGCGGCGTATCGGCTTTGGCATCGAAGTGTCGTCGATCGAAGGGCTGACCCTTTCGACGTTCTGGCTGCACCGCAACATTCTGGGCGGGGCCGAGCGGTTTCGCGCAGAGGGCGAAGTGTCCGGGATTACGGGTGAGACAGGCGGCGTGGATTATCGGCTTGGCGCGACATTCACGCGCCCCGCCACCTTTGGGCCGGACACCGAATATTTCCTCAGCGGGGAAATTTCGCGACAAGATGAACCTGAATTCCTGATTGACAAGATTTCGTTGGAGACCGGTTTTTCGCGGATTCTAAGCGATGATCTGACCGTCCGTGCCGGTGTCGGCATCCTGCGGGCGCGCGAAGAGACTGAACTGGACACCCGCGAATACACGCTGCTGACGCTGCCACTGGATGCAACGCTGGATCGGCGCGATGAACCGTCGAACGCCCGCGACGGCTATTACATTGACCTGAACACAACGCCTTTTATCAGTACCGACGGCGAGATCGCAGGCGCCCGCTTTTATGGTGACGCCCGTGCATATCTGACCGTTGGCGAAGAGGAAAAGCTGACCTTCGCAGGCCGGGTTCAGGTGGGCAGTGTGCTTGGCGCTGATCTGTCAGAAGCGCCAGCCGACTTCCTGTTCTATTCTGGCGGTGGTGGCACCGTGCGCGGGCAGCCTTATCAGTCGCTTGGGATTGAAAGGGTCGAGGGGGGCGAAACGGTGACCACCGGCGGCACGTCGTTTGTGGGTGCGCAACTGGAAGCGCGCTATGGGATCCGCGACAACATTGCCTTGGTTGGATTTTACGATTTCGGGCAGGTCGGCGCGACAGCGACCCCCGGTGAAGACGCCGAATGGCACGCCGGTGCGGGCTTTGGCGTGCGTTACGACACAGGCATCGGCCCGATCCGGTTGGACCTGGGCACCCAGGCCAGCGGCGATGATGCCGGCAGTGACTTGCAGGTCTACATCGGAATTGGACAAGCGTTTTGAAACATTTCCTGATCATATGCGCGCTTTGTGTCGTGCCGTTTGCGGCGCTCGGACAGACGCAAGAGGACGAAGACAAAGGCTATCTGACCGAGCTGATCGAGGACAACCTGTCAGGCGTCAGCCGCCAGGTGACAATCGAGGGCTTTGCAGGCGCACTCAGCTCTGAGGCCACGATTGAGCGGCTGACGATTGCCGATGCCGAAGGCGTGTG
>CBDTVH010000534.1:0-2321 GCA_965363665.1 uncultured Yoonia sp.
TATCGCTATGTCGGCGCGTTCGCCGAGATGAAGCGCCTTATTGATGCGGGCGCAATCGGGCGCATCACCCACGTTATCGCCGAGGCATATGGCCCCGTCGTCCTGCGCCCGAAGCGCACCACATGGCGCACCGACAAGGCGCAAGGTGGCGGGTGCCTTTACGATTATGCAGCCCACCCTTTGAACTTGCTCAACTGGTTCTTTGGCACGCCTGATCAGGTGATGGGATCGTATCTGGGGCAGGTCTTTTCCGAAGGCACCGATGACGAGGTTTTTTCGACCCTGCGCTGGGACAACGGCCCCACAGCGCAGCTTTCGGTCAATTGGTCTGATGAAAGCCATCGCAAGATGTCGACCAAGATCAGCCTAATCGGAACCAATGGCAGGCTCTATGCCGACCGGCAGGAATGTCAGGCCTATCTGCGCAAGCCGGTGGGCGGGCTTGATGGGTATGACGCGGGCTGGACCGTGAAATACACAACTGAACTGACCGAGGACTGTTGGTTCTATCTGCGCGGTGAGGAATACTCTGCGCAATTGGATGATTTCATCCAAGCGGTCGCTGCGGGCAGCAAGCGCGCGCTTCAAAACGATTTCGCGTCGGCGACCCAGACTGACAAGACCATGGCAATGGTCATTGAGAATGCAGAAACCGGGCAAATCGTGGGTGAGGCCCGCGCCATGGCACCCCAAGCCGTGAAGAAACGCGGCTGGTTTGGTCGTTAGGAAGGGCAAAATAATGGATAAGCTACTTTTCGGCGACAACCAGTTTTTCGGCATCAACCACATGTCCGAGGAAAAAGCCCGCGCTCAGGCGATGCGGTTTCAAAGAACTGATGCGATCATGGATGTGCTCAACGTGGCCTATGACGCGGGCATCAACACCTTCATGTGCACGACACACGACAGGATCGCCGCGATTGCCAAGCGGATCACGGCAGACCCCGTGCGCTACCGTGATTTCCAGTTTTACCCTTGCATGCCCTATGCACATAAATATGCAAATGCCGTGACCGAACACGGGATGATTGGCGCATTGAAAGAATTCATGCCCAAAGACGGGCTATTGGCGACAGCGCTGACCGGGACAAAGGCGCTGGCCACCAAAGAGGTGGATGGGATCGCAAAAGTCCTGATTGATTTGGAAATGAAGATGTTCGCGGGCACGAAAACCCCCGTTATCTTTATCCAGAACGTCTTTACCGATCTGTTGCTGGGCATGGGGTTCACACACGCTTTCAAGGTTTTTGACGACCATATTCGCGAAACGCACGGGGCAGAGCCTGCCTATATCACGATGAACATGCCCGCCCTGCTGGATGCGTTGGAAAAGGAAGGTATCGAACGCCCGATCATCTGCTCCAACATCAACAAGATCGGCTTTCGCATGTCAGGCGGGTACGACGCCTATCTCGATGCGCTGAAATCGGGGCGGGTGCGCGCAGTGGCCATGTCGGTCTATGCTTCTGGCGCGATCCCCGCAGATGAAGCAATTCACTGGATCAGTGAACTGCCCGGTGTGGAAAGCATTGTCTTCGGCGCGTCGTCCGCAGGTAATATTCGCGGCACCAAAGCCTTGGTGGACAAGTACATGGGTGAAAAAGTCTGATGGACGGAACAGTTATGAAAGGTGACCTGAAAAAGGTCCCGATGCTGAATGCCTATGTGCATGACCTGGCGATGGACGATCTGGTCGCGAATTTCACGCAAGGTGCCATGCTGACGCTTCATGTCGATATGATCATGAAACTGCAGAAAGATCGTGAATTCTATGACATCATAGACAAATTCGATGTGATCACTTGCGATAGCCAGATCATGTATTTCGCGACCAAATGGCTTGGCACGCCGGTGCAAGAGCGCGTTTCGGGATCAGATTACTTCCCCAAGTTCTACATGCACCACAAGGACAACCCCGAGATCACGGTGTTCCTGTGCGGTGGCAAGCCCGGTGTCGCCGACAAGGCGGCACAACGGATCAATGCCAAGACGGGCCGCGAGTTCATCGTTGGCACGGATGCGCCCGCTTTCAACTTTGATCAGGACCCCGCCGAGATTGATCGCATGATTGCCGCGATCAACGACAGCGGCGCCACGGTCTGCCTTGTCGGATTGGCGGGCGGGCGTCAGGAAAAATTCATCATGAAGTATCGCGACCGCATGCCCGGCATCAAGCTGTGGCTGCCCTTGGGTGGCACGATTGATTATGAAAGCGGAGGGTTTGAACGCCCGCCCGTCTGGATCACGGAATGGGGGTTTGAATGGCTTTATCGGCTGGTCAAAGAACCGCGCGCGCGCTTCCATCGCTACGGGCTCGCCCG
>CBDTVH010000535.1:0-2318 GCA_965363665.1 uncultured Yoonia sp.
GACACCGCAGGCCATGACCTCGGTTGAATTGCCACTTACACCCGACGGCGCGCATGTCTGGCGCCCCTTCGCGCCTTCGTCAGACATCAAGGTCGAACTGGAGGCGAAAGGCTGGCAATGGTCAGGCCACGGCTATTTCGACAGCAACTTCGGCACGCGGTCCCTCGAAGAGGATTTTAGCTTCTGGACATGGGGCCGCTATCCCACCAGGGCTGGTGCCACCTGCATCTACGACGCCGTGCGGCGCGATGGCACGAATCTGGACACCGCAATCGCATTCGACAACAACGGCGGTGCCAAAGTCGTCGCAGCACCACCGCGAACGCGCTTCAAACGATCACTTTGGCAGGTCATGCGTGAAACCCGCGCCGATCCCGGGGTGATGCCCAGGCAGGTGCTGAATATGTTGGACGCACCGTTCTATTCACGGTCCGCCGTGCAAACGCAACTGGACGGAGAGGTGGTGACCGGCGTGCACGAAGCGCTGGACCTCAACCGCTTCCGGTCACCGTTTATCAAGCCGATGCTGGCTGTACGGGTCCCCCGGCGCAGTGGCTGGCCGGGGTGATCGCTATTTGGCAATGGGGCAGGTGCTGATGCCCAGAATACGATAGAGCGGGCAAAAGCCGACAAGGCCAGTCAGCAACGGCACAAGGCCAACCCAGCCCCACGGGGTTGCTGGCCCCACAAAGACCAGTGAAATCAGGGCAAGGCCAAGAATGATGCGCAGCGCGCGGTCAAGGTTGTTTTCATTACGTGTCATCAGGGTTCTCCTTTGAAGATATGGCCTGATTCTACCCCACTCTGCGTCCACTGTCGGTGACACTGTCACCTTTCGTCCGCAGCAATGCGCGCCAGCCGCGCGCGATCGGTGATCTGGATGTGCCCGCGATGACGATGCAACAACCCATCGCGTTCAAAAGCCGCCAACCTGCGGCTGACAAAGGCGCGGCCCGATGCGGTTTCGGTGGCCAGTTGGTCATGAGTCGCCGTCACCTGCATGTCGTTATCCGCCAACCGCTGCAACGTCCGCGCAAGACGCGCATCAAAACCTGTGAGCGCGACATCCTCGACCAGCTGTTCATAGTCGAAGAACCGCTGTGCTACGGCACCCAGAACGGAGGTCATGAAAGCCCTGTCCGTCTCCATCTTGCGGCGAAAGGCAGTGTGGCTGATCACCTCGCCCTCGAGATCAGTCTCGGCAATGCCTGTAGCGGAATAGTCCCGCCCTTCCACAAGGCAAGAGAACGTTTGCAGACACAAGCCACCGGGCTGCACGCGATAAAGCACAACCTCGCGTCCAGATACCGAGGTCAGGACAACGCGAATAGTGCCCCTGTTCAGCCTTACAAACCCCGGGCAGGCCTGCCCGGGCGTGAAGATCACAGTGCCAGCATTGCATCGCAGCGGGGTCGTGTCTGGTGGGATCATGGCATTAACGCGGTTGATGATTGATTGCCGGCTGACTGTGCCACAAGATGAATAACCTCACCACCCGCCGCCTGCGCGTCATCGGCATCATGTGTCACCATCAAGACAGGCAACGCACGCGCCTTTGCCCGGTCGAATACCATATCGCGCACCTGCGCTCTGCGCTCTGCATCCAGCCGCGAAAACGCCTCGTCTAATAGCAAGCCGCAAGGCTCTGACAGCAGCATCCGCATCAACGCGACCCGCGCCTTTTGTCCGCCCGACAGGGTCGCCGGATCACGGTCTGCAAAACCGCTCATCCCCACTTCTTCAAGGGCCTCGTCAATCTTGGCTTTGCGCTCAGCAGCACCTCCGCCGGGGCGTAAGCCAAAGGCGAGGTTCGCACCCACCGACAGATGCGGAAACAGCAGGTCATCCTGAAACAGGATGCCGACACGGCGCTGATGCGGGGCGGCATGCGTGATGTTATGCCCATCCAGCCATACCTCTCCCTCCGCCTGAAATTCAGGGGCAAGCGTGCCTGTAATAAACGCCAGCAAGGTCGATTTTCCGACGCCCGATGGCCCCATCACCGTCAGCACCTCGCCGGGGCCAATGTCATGCGACAGCGACAACAGCGGCAGGCCACCCTTGGAGATTGTCACATTTTTGAGGGATAGGCCCCTATCCATGTCGCAAGCCCTTTCTGTTGCGCCACACCAGCGCGGGCAAAAGCAGGGCCAGCGCGAATGGCACCAGTGCCGCGCCCGTTTGCATCAACCCATATACCGCAATCGCGCGACGATCACCGCCAGAGGCAAGCGCAACCGCTTCGGTCGTCAATGTCGCCACGCGCCCACCGCCAATCAGCAGCGTCGGCAGATACTGCCCCACCGACACCGCCAAAC
>CBDTVH010000536.1:0-2313 GCA_965363665.1 uncultured Yoonia sp.
CGTGGTTGAAAACTCGGTGCTTCCACCGGTTTCGTCAGCATCAAAATCGTGCTCGATCTCACTGTGGTACGTAAGTGATATGCGCGCCGCAATATCGGGGCGTTCCCATGCTGTTCCAAACACGTAACCAAAGTCCGTCTCTTTGCTGGTTTCCATGGTGTAGCCACTAAACAGTGCCACTTCGCCGGATGTTTGCACGGCACGTGCACCGCCATATACCGAAAAGTTATCCGGCAATTTGTATAGAATTAATGCAGTAATCGCGTTGCTGTCGATCGTTGCGGTTGATCCCGAAGGAGAAACGCCGCCGCCATATGCATAATCTGTGTCTGCGCCATAATTGACATCCGCACCGTAAGGCTGGTCAAAGATCAGCGCGATTGCCAACCGATCATTCAGATCGTTTTTGTAACCAAAACCAAGCTGCGTGTACTCTTCGGCCATGTTGCCGGAAGAGGCGCCAACAGGTGATCCCGGCCCGGCTGGAATTTGTTGTGTGCCGCTAATTTCGGGTGAGACGTACCCGAAGTTCAGTTCGAGATAGTTACCTTCCTCGAACAAAAGTGCTGCTGAAGGTGCCGCGCGTTCAATTCCCCCCGCGCTGGCAAGACTGGTTGTGAGCAGCAAGGCTGCCCCTGCTGTCATTACGTTTTTCATGTCCTCATCCCTGTCATGAATAAATTATGTGCTTTAAATCCTAAGGAGTGCCTAAGCTTTACGTCAATTATTGACGCCACGTCAGTTTTTACTGCGCTCCGTAGCGTCACAAAAATGCAATGCTGGCGTGTGATAGCCTGACGCGCTGTGGTCAGGCCCGCGCGCCGCGGATGGCGGAACTGATGTTCAGGTAATTTGCCGCAAAGATCAGACCCGCGCCGATGAACACCCAGATTTCCAGTGGTTCCTGATACAAGAGCACGCCGACGACCGCGATTGTGGGCAAGCGCACAAAGTCGATCGGCATGACAATGCTGGCTGGTGCGATGCTCAGTGCCTTTGTCAGGCAGAAATGTGCCATCAGCCCGGCACAACCTATCACAATGCCCAAAGGCAGCGCCGTCGCCGAAGGTATCGCGATGTCACCGTCATACCCCGCGCAGAGAAGCCCGAACACCGCCTGCATCAGCGTCAGATAGAACAGAATCGTTGTGATCGTTTCTGTCCGCGTCAGTTTCCGGGTGAATATGGCGGTCAGGGCAAAGAACACCGCACAACTGGCCGCTGCGATCAGGCCCCAACTGATGTTGTCGGGATCGGGCCGTGCGACGATAAGGATGCCGATAAAGCCGATTGTGGCGCTGATCAGCCCGATGGCCGTGATCCGTTCTTTCAAGATCAGGGGCGACAGAAGGATCACCCAGATCGGTGTCGTGAACTCCAACGCAAAGACCTGTGCCAGGGGGATCACGGTGATCGCATAAAACCAAAGGTTTTGCCCGGCAAAGTGAAAGATGTTGCGGGTTGCGTGAAGCCCCAGCCTGTGACGGCTGATCTGTGAAAACGTGCCTGCGGCGATTGCCACGCTGACGACGATGAAAACGCCGGTCAAACTGCGAAACAGCATGATTTCAAAGGTATCAAGCTCTGTGCTGACGGTCCGTCCTGCGACAGCCATCAGCGTGAAGGAGGTGATCGCCCCAATCATCCAGGCGGCTGCGATAAAGACAGTGTTCATCAGAGCAGTTGCCACCGTCGCTATCGCTTTTGCAACCCCCCTCAAGATGTGTTTGGCTATGGCATCGGAAAAGAGGTGTGATGTGTTCAAATGGGTTATTGTATTGACGTTCATCGGTCAGGTGGCATGGGCTGATCCGGTGGATATGGTCGCACGTGCGGCGCAACAGGCGTTTGACGATCTGCCACAGGTGGTGCGGGTCGATCGGATCGCCGGACGGTGCGGCGCTGACGAAACGGTCAATCGCACGGTTGCCTATTGCACCACATCCAATCAGATATTGCTGGCAAACGGGGCTGTTGGCGATGCCAGAACGCCCTACATGCTTGCCCATGTTTTCGGCCATGCGGTGCAGGTCCGTCATGGTGTTGCAGACTTCGCGCTTGCGCAAATCCGCCAGCGCCCGACGGAAGAGGCGATGTTGCGCGGCCTCGTGACGCGGCAGGTAGAGTGTATCGCGGGCTTTATCATGGCGCGCGCGGGGCTATCGTCAGTTGATTTGAATAAGCTGTTCGCGCAAGAACCCTTCACCGGCAGCCACTGGGGCCGGAACCCCCTGCATATCGGCCCGGAGGTGTCCATCGGGTTGCCGGCCCGCGCCGAGTGGTTCGCCATCGGGCAGGCCGGTGATCTGGCCG
>CBDTVH010000537.1:0-2312 GCA_965363665.1 uncultured Yoonia sp.
CTTGAATCCATCGGGTTCTGATGCCGTACGCCTGTACGTACAGGTTCTGTACAGGATATGTACGGCGTCTTTACACCACAAAACCGACCTTTTGAACGAAAGACAAAGGCCATGACAAAACTGAAATGGGGCATGATCGGCGGCGGCGAAGGCAGCCAGATCGGACCGGCGCACAGGCTTGGCGCGCGGCTTGACCGGCTGTTCGAATTCACTGCAGGGGCGCTGGATCATCGGCCCGAATACGGGGTGGAGTACGGCAAGCGGCTGGGCCTTGACGATCGCGCCTATGGAGGCTGGGAAGAGATGCTGGAGGCCGAGAAAAAGCGCGATGACCGTGTCGATCTGGTGACGGTTGCGACACCCAACGCGACCCACTTCGCGATCACCAAGGCTTTCCTCGAAAACGGCTTTCACGTGCTTTGCGAAAAGCCCATGACGATGACCGTGGAGGAAGGTGAAGAGATCGTCGAAATAGCCAAGAAAACCGGCAATATCTGTGCCGTGAACTACGGCTATACCGGCTATTCGCTTGTCAGGCATATGAAGGCGATGATCGCCCGCGGTGACATCGGCAAGGTCCGTCTGGTCAACGCGGAATTCGCCCACGGCCACCACGCGGATGCGACCGACGCCGATAACCCGCGCGTACGCTGGCGCTATGATCCGGCACAGGCCGGTGTGTCTGCTCAATTCGCCGATTGCGGCATCCACGCGATGCATATGGCCAGCTTTGTCACCGGGCAGGAAGTGACGAAATTGTCAGCAGATACAGTGTCTTGCATTGATGTGCGCACGCTGGAAGACGACGCGATGGTGAACTTCCGCATGGATGGCGGCGCCGTCGGGCGGCTCTGGACCAGCTCGGTCGCCATCGGGCGCCAACACGGTCTGGGCATTCAGGTCTTTGGCGAAACCGGCGGTCTGCGCTGGAGCCAGGAACACCCCAACCAGCTTTACTACATGCCGCTGGGTCAGCGCCTTCAAGTGATCGAACGCGGCGAGGCGAACCTGTCGCCCGAGGCGGATCGCACAAGCCGCGTGACGATTGGCCATGCCGAGGGGATGCCGCTGGCTTTCGCCAATATCTACGCCGACTTGGCCGAAGCGATTTCTGCCCGCAAAGAGGGCCAGACGATGGATCCGGCGGCAAATCTCTACCCCCGTGCGGAAGATGGATTGCGGTCGATGGCGGCGGTTTATGCGGTCGCGGAATCTGGCAAAGCAGAGGGCAAGTGGCTGGACGCACGACCACCGATGTTTCGGTAAGGTGGATTGAGATCCACCTTACGGCAAAGGACGCAACGTACCCCTTTCGACAATTGTGCAGTCAAACAGCCGCGCCTCGGGTTCGCGGCTGTCGTCATCCAGCGACGCCTCGATCACTTCAATTGAGGACGCGATGATCTGCGCAACCGGGTTGCGTATCGTCGTCAGGTTGATATTCGCCCACCCGGCCATTTCCATATCATTCAAACCAATGATCCCGATATCCCAGGGCACGCTCAGACCAGCTGATTGGATCGCCGACAACGCCCCGATGGACAAGACGTCATCACCGCAGAAATACGCCTCGGCGGGCGCATGTTGCAGCAAACGCTGCATCTCTTCACGACCGGCATCGAAAGAGTAATTGCTGGCATAGCTGACAGACATCGCCACATCCGATGCGGAAATCACGGCTTCAAAACCCGCAAAGCGATCCTGCGTCGATGTCGCTGAGATCGGACCGCCCAGAAAAGCCACGCGCTTGTAGCCGCGATCAATCAAGGTTTGGGCCGCCATGCGCCCCGCTGCGATATTGTCGATGCCCAGCACGTTGACCTTGGGGTTGGGGGAATGCCGGCCAAAGGAATGCACCACCGGAACGCCCGCTTCCTTGAACGCTTCCGCGAAACTTGCCGGTAGCGTTGACGAGGCTACGATGACACCATCGACCGAATAGGCGCGCAACATGCGGATGGAGTTTTCGGGCTCAACTTCATCCGTCAAATTCACCAGCAGCGGGCGCAGACCGCGGGCCTGCAACCCCTTCGTGAACAAATCAAAGACTTCCAGAAAGATCGGATTGTGAAAGTTGTTGGACACCAGCCCGATCATCTTGGTACGCCCCGTCGTCAAGGAAGAGGCCAAGGCATTCGGGCTATACCCCAAAGCCTGCGCCGCCTTCTCGACCTTGGCGCGGGTTTTCTGCGACACGGATGCGCCCGCGGTGTACGTCCGCGACACGGCAGACCGGGAGACCCCGGCGCGCTTGGCTACATCTTTCAGCGTTACCGCCACGTCAGCCGCCCCTGCCTGCGTCGTCTTGCGCT
>CBDTVH010000538.1:0-2312 GCA_965363665.1 uncultured Yoonia sp.
GATAAAACTATGTCGGGCAGGCCAAGCTTTGCTAGGATCGCTCACAACAAAACAAAGAAACACGCGAGGCGCCATGCAATCGTCCTTTCTCGAGATTGAAACCTACCGGGCCGATGATCTGGGCAATGCGGCCTGTGCAATGGAACGGCTGCGCAACAATGATATCGGGGCGATCATCCTGCAGGATGTGTACCCAAAGGAAGACCTTGCGAAGCTGCCAGAGGTTCTGGCCCGCAATGACCCGGATTTTATCAAGACCACATTTCCCCCCGCTTTCTGTGCCTATTTCTACGGGATCAACCTGAATCTGGCGGACCGGGATCTCGCACCATATTTCGCGGCAGAGCCTGCATTCCGCGAGAAGCTTGCTGCACTTGATTTCGGCGGACCCGATTTGCAAAGCAGGATCAGCAGCTTGCTGTCCCAGTTGGATGCGAACCGCCCCTATGGGCCTGCACCGGGCCCCACCCCTGACACGCAACACTTCTTCACAACGCTGCGCGCGCATCTGACAGGCGGGTATATCCCTGCGCATTTCGACAATGAGGCCGCTGTCAGACCGACCTACAAACACATCGCGTCGCTCTGCCAGCCCGACATCTATTCCTTCGTCCTGTGTATTGATCAGGCAGAGGCTGGCGGCGCGCTTGATGTCTATGACCTGACGTCTCAAACGGCCGCTGCGGAGTTTCGCAATCGCGACATGCCCGGGCGCAAGAAACGCGACCTGAGCGAGGTTGAAAGCACCTCGATCCGCCTTGAACCGGGGGAAATGGTCATCTTGCATTCAAGCCGCTATCTGCACGGTGTCAGCAAGGTTGAAGGACCACGCACGCGTTGGACAGTCTGCAGTTTCATGGCCCTGTCACGCGACGGCACACAGACCTATTGCTGGGGATGAGCATTCCGCCACTCGATTATATCCCAAGCCTGATCAGCGCATATCGGGCGGGCCATGCCAGCGATCATGTGCATCTGGGCTATTGGGCAACAGGGGCGGATCATGACTGGCCGACCGCTCCGCAGGCAATGACCGAATTGCATCTGGATGCACTGGCGCCTGATCACGGGCAGACCGTTGTCGACGTCGGCTGCGGGATCGGAGGCAGTCTGCGCATGGCAAATACCCGCATCCGCAACGCCCGGCTTGTGGGCGTCAACATCGACCCCCGACAACTGGAAATTTGCATGACGCATCGGGCCAGCGCCGGTAACCGGTTTGAGTGGGTGGAATCTGATGCAGGCAGTATCGCACTGGCCGATGGTTCTGCCGATCGGGTTCTTTCGCTAGAAGCGATGTTTCATTTTCCAAGCCGCAGGCGTTTTTTGGCTGAGGTCGCACGCCTGCTGCGTCCTCAGGGGGTTCTTGTTTGCAGTGATATCCTGTTTGGTGAACCTCGCACGGACGAAGAGAAGCATCTGCTCGATATCGTCCAGAGCGGCTATGCGCCCTGGCCTGCGCCCGTCGTCAAACCGGATGACATCAAGACCATGGCGCAAGAGGTTGGCCTGACCCTGATCGACACCACAGATCTGTCCGAACATGTGATGCCGACATGGGATCATATTCTATCCAAGCGAGACCACGACAAAGACACGGCACTTGCCGCCATGCGGCGCCTGCATCGCGCAGGCCGATTGCGCTATCAGATCTTCGTCTTTCGGCACTGATCTGCGCGCTTTCTTACAGATAATCGTGCCCGCGGCCGATCACGCAGCGGCGCATCCTCTGGAAGCTCTGGTGCACGAAGCCCCGAATGATGCCGGGTCATGCCAGCGCGCAAGATCAGGCGATTTCTTGTCTCAGTCCCGCTGCTGTCCGTTGCCGTATACGAAGTATTTGAAGCTGGTCAGCTGCTCTGCACCCACCGGACCGCGTGCGTGCATTTTGCCTGTCGCAATACCGATTTCAGCGCCCATTCCAAACTCACCGCCATCGGAAAACTGCGTGGAGGCATTATGCATGACGACCGCTGAATCGACGGCCGTCATAAAGCGTTTGGCGGCCATGACGTCCTCTGCAACGATCGCATCCGTGTGGCCTGACGAATGCGCCTGCACAAAGGCAATGCCCGCATCCGCGTTCTCGACCAGCTTAACGGACATGATGTTGCTCAGGTACTCTGTGTGCCAGTCGTCATCAGTCGCGGCGGTCATGTCGGGCAGGATTTGTCGCGCCGCTGCGTCACCGCGCAATTCGCAGTCGTGCAAGGCAGCAGCCAGTCGTGGCAGCAACTGATTTGCTATCTTGGCATCAACCACAACGCATTCCGTCGCGCCACAGATACCCGTGCGGCGCATTTTCGCATTCT
>CBDTVH010000539.1:0-2311 GCA_965363665.1 uncultured Yoonia sp.
GGTCTGGATGTCGGCGTTCTGGATGCCCACCGCGCGGGCTTTGGCGCGTCCGGGCGCAATGGCGGACAGGTGTGCAGCGGGTATAACCATGATCAGACAACGCTGACCCAGAAACTGGGGCATGACCGCGCCAAGGTGCTTTGGGATCTGGCCGAAGAGGCAAAGGGCGACCTGCGGACCGTTTGCGCCGATCACATCCCCGAAGCGCGCTATACCGCCGGTCTGGTTCACGGCACGTACACGACCCAAGATGCAGCGCACGACCGGGCCGAGGTTGATTTCCTGACGCAGGATTACGGCTATAAACAGGCACGTGCATGTGGCCGCGACGAAATGCGCGAACTGGTGAAATCGCAGCAGTATACAGGCGGCTTGCTGGACATGGGCGCGGGACATATCCATCCGCTGCGTTATGCTTTGGGGCTGGCGCGGCTGGCCGAGGCGGCAGGCGCGCGGATCTTTGAGCGGTCCGAGGTGCACCGGGTCGACCGGGGCGATCCGGCGGTGGTGGCGACGGGTCAGGGCCGCATCACGGCGCGCCATGTGATCCTTGCAGGCAACGGATACCTGCCCAATCTGGAACGCAAGGTGGCGGCGCGCGTCATGCCGCTGAACAGCTTTATCTGCGCGACCGAACCTTTGGGTGATCGCGCCGATATGATCTTTGGACAGGATGTTGCGGTGAACGACAGCAAATGGGTCGTCAACTATTTTCGATTATCCGAAGACCGGCGCCTGCTTTTTGGCGGGCGACCAAGCTATGCGATCGGCTTTCCCGATGACATCGCAACGCTTATGCAAAAGCGCATCCTCGATCTCTTTGCACAGCTGCGGGGGGTGAAAATCGATTATGCGTGGGGTGGGACATTGGGCGTGACGATGACGCGCATGCCTGCGGTGATACGGGTCGCGCCGAATATCGTGTCAGCAGGTGGTTACGCCGGTCACGGCGTCGCGCTCTCTGGTCTGGCAGGCAAGGTGATGGCCGAGGCCGTGGCGGGACAAGCAGGCCGGTTTGACACACTGGCCGACCTTAACGTGCCCAGCTTTCCCGGCGGTGCGGCGTTCCGCGCGCCGATCCTGCGGTTGGCAATGACGTGGTATTCCTTGCGTGATCGGTTGGGGGTCTAGCCCCGGCCTACTTTCCCATTTTCGACAGCTTTTCCTGCAACGCCGCGAGCTGATCCTTGATCTTGCCAAGATCGTCTTCTTCGTCTTTGTCTTCGGTTCCCGTGGCTGTCGCACCCGGAATAATGCCACCCGTCATGGCCTTGAAAAAGGCTTCCTGCTGCGCGCGCATTGCCTCAAATCCGGGCATCGCTGCCATCGGGTTTGTCTTGCCCATGTTTTCCATCGCCTTGGACTGGCCTTCGCGCAGCATGTCGAAACTGGCTTGCAGGAATTGTGGTACAACCGATGCGGCCTGACTGGTGTAGCTGCGCACCAGATCGGTCAGCACATCAATAGGCAACACACTTTCGCCGCGGCTTTCGTGTTCCGCGATAATTTGCAACAGGTATTGGCGGGTCAGGTCATCGCCGGATTTCAGATCCACGATCTGCACTTCACGGCCTTCACGGATGAAAACTGCAATATCTTCCAACGTCACGTAGTCGCTGGTCTCTGTATTGTAGAGGCGGCGGCTTGCGTAGCGCTTGATCAGCAGCGGTTTATTGGTATCGGCCATGGCGCTCTCTCCCGAGATGTTGCAGTGCAGAGAAGACTATGCCGCGTCTGCGCAAAAAGAAAGCCTAATGCGCAAAACAAAAGACGGCCCGCTTGCGCGAACCGCCTTTCAAAATCGAACCCTTAGGGAGGAAAGGGTGATTTAATTCTGCTTACTTTGCAGCGGAAGTTGCTTTTTTCGCTGCAGCCGTCAGCTCAGTTTGTGCTTTCTTCGCAGCAGCAGTCATGTCCTCGGACATGTCCTTGCCAGCAGCCATAACCAGCTCCATTGTCTGGGTCTGAACTTTTTTCGCGATCTCAGCGAAAGCAGCCATATGCTCGGCAGCGGACTCAGCAGATGCAGATGCGAAATCTGTCATTGCTTTTGCATAGTCAGCAGGCTCTGCCTTTGCTTTGGACATTGCTTCTACTTTCGCAAGTGTGTCCTGTGTCCACTTTGCGGACAGCTCAGCGGATTTGCCAGCGGCGTCGATTGCGACGGCGGACATTTTTTCGGCCAGGGCAGTCTGGTTCTTGAACTGCTCTTCCATTGCTTTGGTGTCTACTGGGAACGCGCCTGTCATGTCTTTGAAGATCGCGGTGAAGTCTTGTGCTTTAGCAGCCATGGTATCAACCTTTCAGTTAT
>CBDTVH010000540.1:0-2310 GCA_965363665.1 uncultured Yoonia sp.
TTTTTCCACGCCAATGTATCGAAGGACCCGCAATTGTCGCAGGTCGCTGCCCATGTCGCATGGATATGTTGGCAATTCTCGCAAATCCACTGCGGACCACGCGGGGCCGTCAGCGCCTTGGTCAACCAGCCGCGCACCACAGAATCGTCAGCACCTTCGCCACGTTCTATCGCAGCCATCAGCGTCAGATTGCGGGCTGTCGGGTCCTTTTCTATCAGGTCGCCCAACGCGCGTTTGGCTGCGGGGAAATCTTCGGCAGAGATATACAGCTCGGCCATCAACATTCTTGTTTCAGGATGATCCGGCGTTGTTTTTGTCAGGGTCTTGAAACGCTTCAATCGCGCTTCATTGCCTTCATCCGGTGCGATCTCGGCAAAAGCCGCCGCGATATCAGGATGCGGTTGCGCATGCCAAACCTTCGTCAGGACACGGGTCGCATAGCGTGCATTGCCTTCCGCGATATAGCCGCGTGCCGCCATGACGGCCGCCGGGATCAGGTCAGGTGACAAACGGTTCGCCTCGATCGCGGCCTCGCGCGCTTCGATCGTTTTGCCCTCATCCAAAACATCGCGGGCCTCGGACAGGGCAAGCACGGCATCGCGTCGCTTGTGCACGTCACGTGGCAGGTTGCCGGATTTCAGTTTTGCACCAAGGGTCTTGCGCGCGCCCGCCCAATCAGCTTTCTCAGCTTGCAGACGCAGCAGGATATCCTGGGTTTCCTCATGCTTGGGCTTGAGCGCAAAGGCTTTTTGCGCCAGCGCCATCGCGGTATCGGTATCACCTTCGGACAGCTTTTGCTTCATGATGCCACGCACACCAACAAAGCGGGTCTTGTCGTCTGACAGCAATTTTTTGTAAGTGTCTTCCGCCGTCTTGCGATCACCGGTCATTTCAGCGGCCTGCGCCGTCAGCAGGTTGGTCAGTTGCGGCTGTTGCAGGTATTTATCTGCGCGCGCAGCCTTGGTCATCGCCAGATGCCCCTCGCCCGAGGCCAGCGCCATCATCCCCTCGCTCAACGCTTCATAGCCCTTCCGCTCGCGGTTGCGATCAAAGTAGCGCGAAATCGCTGTTTCATCACCATTCAGGAACTTGAAGGTGGCCACGCAAAACGCAAGCACCTTCAGCCCCAGCCAAACAGCAACGACCAAAGCGACGAAGGCAAACACCATTTCCAGCGGACTAAGCGTGAATTCCTGACCGGCGACATCCACGGTCGCCCCGCCATCCACCTCCATCAACTGCGTGCCGCCATAGGTCAGCGCGGTTACCGCAAGAACAAAGGCGAGAATTTTAATGAGGGACCAAAGCATAAGGTTCGCCTTTAGTTATCTGAAAGGGATGTTGAAAGAATATCGACCGCCGCAATCGCATCGGCGCGGGCTTCGGCCTGCGCCAGCCAATCCGACATTTCGGCGCGGGCAACTTCGGGCAAAGCGCTGATCTCGGCCAGTGCATCGGACAAACGGCCATTTCTAACCGCAGCCTCTGCCCGCGAAAGGATAGCATCGGCGCTGTCACCTTCCTGCGGTGTTGTGGACCGGACGTCGAACTGGTTGCGCATGAACGCACCAAGACCTGTCGTTTCTTCGCCCGACACCCCTTCGTTGCGCGCTGTCGCCAATGCGGCACGGGCAACGTCGGGGAATTGATCTTGCAGGCTTGCAAGCGTCGGGACACCATCCTGCACAGCGAGAAGGGCATCAGGGGCGCTTTCGCCCGTTGCCTTTTCCAGATCGCCCAATGCGGCACCAATCGGTGCGCCGCTTTCCAGCGCGGTCTGCACGCGCGCCAGTGCAGCCCGCGCCGCGGCATTACGCGCCGCCGCTGCTGCGTTTTCTTCTATCGAAGCTGCCTGCGCACGCGCTTCGGCCAATTCAGTCTGCGCGGCGTTCGTCATTTCAGCGATCTGCGCGCGCAATGCGTCCATTTCAGCCGCGACACCTTCACCATCGGCATCCGAGATAACGGTGCCAACAGGCCGTTCTTCCAAAGCGGTCACGCGAGCGGCGATGTCGGATAGCTGCGCTGCCAAATCGGCCTGTGCCGCTTCTATACCGCTCAAGTCCACCTCTGGCACAGCACCCAGGCGTTCGTCCAACGCGCTGATCTGGGAGGACTGAACGGCAAGCTGATCAGCCAGTGTGGTGTCGGTTGCCGGCACGGTAAACGTGGCGACCGCAAAGCCGATCACACCGGCCAGTAACCCGCCAAGGACCAAGGGTAGAAAACCACGGTTTTGCGAAGGTTGCGCCGCTTTGGGGGGCTGGGATGTCTTGGGTTTCTCGGGCGGCGGGGTCGGCTTTGATTTTT
>CBDTVH010000541.1:0-2302 GCA_965363665.1 uncultured Yoonia sp.
GATTGAAGGGGTGCAGGACAAACAGACCCGTCTGGATGGCGGATCGGACGATGACCTGCACCTGACCCGGCTGATCGACCGGCTGAGTGCAAAGTTCGGCCCGTGCGCTGTCACCCGCCCGGTGCTGCGCCAAAGCCATGTGCCTGAACGAGCCGAGGCGCAGATTGCCGCCCTTGCAGATGCCCCGGATAAGGGCGTGGTGCTGACCAAGGAACGCCCTTTGCGCTTGCTTGATCATCCCGAAGAGGTCCGCGTGCTTTATGCCGTCCCCGAAGGCCCGCCGGCGCAGTTTGTCTGGCGCAGGCAGACCCACCGGGTCGCCCGTTACGCCGGGCCGGAACGGATTGCGCCGGAATGGTGGAAAGACCGCCCCGGCACCCGCCTGCGCGATTATTTTAAGGTCGAGGATCAGAGTGGGCGGCGGCTGTGGCTTTACCGCGAAGGGCTGCATGAGGATGGACGCGGCGGTGATCCGCGCTGGTTTGTGCATGGGTGTTTTGCATGATCAGGCTGTGGTGCATGTGGCGCGTTTGGGATGCCTCCGGCGGGAGTTTTTGGGCCAAGATGAAGGGGGAGCGTTGTGCCTGAGATGGACAACCAGCGGCCCCGCCGCACGATTGAAGATGATGGGTTCACACCCAATCCGCGCGCGGATTTTGTCGAGCTGGGCGTGACCACCTGTTTTTCATTCCTGCGCGGGGCGTCCGATGCGGTGGACCTTGCGATGACGGCCAATGCGCTGGGATATGATAAATTGGGCTGCGCAGACCTGAACACGATGGCCGGTGTGGTGCGGCTGCATGCCGAAGCGTTGAAGGCGCAGATCACACCGGTCATTGGCTGCCGGTTGCAACTGATCACTGGCGAAGAATTCCTTGCCTACCCCCGTGATCGGGCGGCTTACGGGCGGCTGACCACGCTGCTGTCCAAAGGCAAGATGCAGGATGTTGATGGTGCATGGCAGGCAAAGGGCCAGTGCGACATCACGTTGGATGATCTGGCAAAGCATAGCGCAGGCGTGCAACTGATCGTGCTGCCGGGCAACGACCTTGATCATTTCAGCGCGGGGTTCAGCCGCCTCAAACGTGCGCTGCCCACGCTGAAGCATATCGCGGCCAGCTATCTTTATCGTGGCGATGACAGGGCGCGGATCAACCGGCTTGATGCGCTGGCACGGGCCAATGGCATGTCCATTCTGGCCACCAATGACGTGCATTATCACGCGCCTGACCGTCGGCCCTTGCAGGATGTCATGACCTGCATCCTGCACAAGACGACGGTCCATAAGGCAGGTTTTCTACTGGATGCCAACGCCGAACGGCACCTGAAATCACCCGCGCAGATGGTCCGGCTTTTTGCGGAATGGCCGCATGCAATCCGAGCGACGCGTGAGGTTGCAGATGCCTGCAATTTCGATCTGCGCGAACTGGCTTATGAATATCCACAGGAAACCGTGCCAGAAGGGCGTACTCCGCAGGAATACCTTGACGAACTGACCTGGAAAGGGGCGAAGTGGCGCTATCCGGATGGAGTGCCAGCGACGCTCAAGGCTACGCTGCGTAAGGAACTGGCCTTGATCGCAAAGCTGGATATTGCACAGTATTTTCTGACGATCCATCAGATCGTGAACTATGCCCGCTACGAATGTAATCCGCCAATCCTGTGCCAGGGCAGGGGGTCGGCTGCCAATTCTGCCGTGTGCTATGTGCTGGGCATCACCGCCGTGGACCCTGACAAAAACGACCTGCTGTTTGAGCGTTTTATCAGCGAGGAACGCAAGGAACCCCCCGATATCGACGTGGATTTCGAACACGAGCGGCGCGAGGAGGTGATCCAGCACATCTACGACAAATACGGACGCGACCGGGCCGCCCTTTGCGCCACCGTGATCCACTACCGCCCGCGCATGGCTGTGCGTGAGGTGGGTAAGGTCATGGGCCTGTCCGAGGATATCACGACGGCCCTGTCCAAAACGATCTGGGGCTCTTGGGGCCGCGAAGTGGGCGCGCGCGAGGCGGCAGAGGCGGGAATTGATCTGCGTGATCCGCTGATGGCGCGCACCATCAAACTGGCTGATCAGATGATCGGCATGCCGCGCCATCTGGGCCAGCATGTGGGCGGCTTCATCCTGACCGAGAAAAAGCTGACCCAGACGGTACCCATCGGCAATGGCGCCATGCCCGAGCGCAGTTTTATCGAATGGGACAAGGACGATATTGATGAATTGCGCATCCTCAAGGTTGATGTGCTGGCGCTGGGGATGCTGACCTGCATCCGCAAGGCCTTTGATCTGATCGATGCC
>CBDTVH010000542.1:0-2292 GCA_965363665.1 uncultured Yoonia sp.
TCTCCAAAACCGTAGGTCCCGGGTTCAAGTCCTGGTGCCCCTGCCAGACCAGATCGCAGGCATGTGTCGCCGGAGGATCAAACCACTTCCATGACAGACCGCTCTTTCACCATCGCGTTTCATATCGGGGCACATAAGACGGCGACGTCGCATTTGCAGCGATCGCTGAAACATGCGCGGCGGGCATTGGCGGCCAATGGTGTGCGGTATTATGGGCCTGCGTATTTCCGGCGGCCCGGACACAGTATCCAGGCACTCTTTGGATTTCGCCCGGGCGTCGAAGGTGGCGGCGGGAGGCGACCCGCAGCAGAGCAGTTGGCTGTGCTACGCAAGGATGGGCATCGTCTGGTACTGAGCGAGGAAAATTTCATTGGTCCGCTCAATCAACCGCATGGGCGTTCGATGCGGCATCGCTACAAGGCCGCAGACAGCCGTTTGAACGCCTTTTGTGATGCCATTGGTCAGCAGATCGACGTCTTTCTGGCGATCCGCCGCCCCACTGCTTTCATCAACTCGGCCTATTGCCAAATGCTGCTGGGGGGTCGGATCCAATCTGTTGAAACCTTTCAAAAGCGAAATCCGCTCAGCAGCGTTGACTGGGTGGATTTGGTGCATCGCCTGCGCGCGGCACCTGGCGTGGGGCGACTGACAGTCTGGCAGTATGAGGACTATGGCGCAGTCTTCCCCAAAATCACGGCGGGCATGGTGGGTGACGACGCTGCATCGCTAGTCGTGCCGCGCCCGAAATATATCAACCGGGGTCTATCGGCTGTTGCGGTGGCGCATGTCATGTCGCAACGGGATGCACCTGCGCAAGAAAGAAACGCAAACAAGGCGCGCATGATGTTTGCAGTTGAGGATGGTCATCCCCCGTTTGATGGCTTTGCGCCCGAAGAACATGCCATTGGTGATGCGTCATACGCGCGCCAGCTGAAAGAGATTGCGCAGATGGCGGGTGTCACATTTCTGCGCCCTGACTTTGCGTGACGCCATGTTGATCAAAGCATCGCCCTTACGGGCTTGAATTCGTACCTCATAGCCCGTAAGTCCGTGTTGTTTCGAAAAAGGACAAAATCTCATGGCTATCGCCAACCCAGTGAAGTTCATTCAGGAAGTCCGCGCAGAGGTTTCCAAGGTCGTATGGCCCACCCGTCGCGAAGTGGTCATGACGACGATCATGGTGTTCATCATGGCTGCGCTGACCGCGATTTTCTTCTTTTTGGTTGATCTGCTGATCCGCACCGGCCTGAATGGCGTGCTGACCTACTTTGGCACGTAATCCGCCTGATTTTCTGCACACCTCTTGAAAACCGGGTAAGGCAGCGGTAAGAGCCACCAACTTTCCGAAAATGGCGTGCGGCGAATCGAGTTGCACGCCGCTTTTATTTTCGGGACTTGCGGATCTATCCGCATAAATGAAATGCAATTTCGGTCCGGCTTGGGCCAAGTGACGACAAGGTGCTCTGACAGATGGCCAAACGTTGGTATTCGGTAAGCGTTCTCTCAAACTTCGAGAAGAAGATCGCAGAGGCGATCCGTCAAAAGGCGGAAGAGCAGGGGCTTGACGATCAGATCGACGAAGTGCTGGTGCCGACCGAGGAAGTCATCGAAATCCGTCGCAACAAAAAGGTCACGGCCGAGCGGCGCTTTATGCCCGGCTATGTGCTGGTCCATATGGAAATGTCGGACGAAGGTTATCATCTGATCAACTCGATCAACCGCGTCACCGGTTTTCTGGGCCCGCAAGGCCGCCCGATGCCGATGCGCGATGCCGAAGTGCAGGCCATCCTGGGCCGTGTACAGGAAGGCGAAGATGCGCCACGCACGTTGATCCACTTTGAGATCGGCGAGAAGGTCAAAGTCAACGACGGTCCGTTCGAGGATTTCGACGGCATGGTTGAAGAGGTTGACGAAGACAACCAGCGCCTGAAGGTGACGGTGTCGATCTTTGGCCGGGCAACCCCGGTCGAATTGGAATTCACGCAGGTTACAAAGCAGTAACCGGCGTGTTCAGACGTGGGAGCCTCGGGCCTGATCCGGTGCGAACCACGGCATAACCGCCCCGGATCGGGGCAATGTAGGATGGGTCTGACCCATCGCTGAAAAGGAGAGGCTTCATGGCCAAGAAAATCATGGGTACGCTCAAGCTGCAGGTTCCTGCAGGTGCTGCTAACCCTTCCCCACCCGTCGGTCCTGCGCTGGGTCAGCGCGGCATCAACATCATGGAATTCTGCAAGGCGTTCAACGCCAAGACAGAAGACATGGAAAAGAATGCCCCATGCCCAACCGTCA
>CBDTVH010000543.1:0-2292 GCA_965363665.1 uncultured Yoonia sp.
AACCATTGACGGCCTTTACGCGGCAGGCGAAGCGGCGGGCTTTGGTGGCGGCGGGTATCATGGCAATAACGCGCTTGAGGGAACGTTCCTTGGCGGTTGCATCCATTCGGGGCGCAGAGCAGGGCGGGCTGCCGGTTGATTGCGCCAAAAAATATGCGATCTGGCACAAAAAAGCTTTCAAAATCGGCCGCCCAAATTTAATCCTATTTTCATCATTTTTGTCAAAACTCAGCCATGTTAGGCAGTTATGAACAGGCAAGTAGCAATGAAGGTAAGTAGAGTGACACGTATTTTTGGTATCTTGGGTGGTGAAGTTACGATGATGTTGGCTGGTGGCAGCGCAGGACTGATGTTTGTGATTTTCAGCTGATGCGCACGCCCCCCGTCGGGGGCTGGCACGGCATTTGAGGATGGGACCCGTCGTGTCCCAACTCTGCTCAAATCAACAATTTTGAAATTTTCCCTTGGGTCAAATGCAACCCTTGGGATAAACCACGCGTATTCGATCCCGAATCAAGGAGACTGCAATGACACGAAAGGTTCTATCCCCCCGCTGGTGCTAGCCACCGCTTTGCAGTGCTGTTGTGCCTGTTGGCATGACACAACCCTCCTGACAAGATTACTGATCGGATACATCCATGCATCCCCCGTTCTATACGGTCGATCACAAGATCGGCCCCGATATTCATCACCACGGCGACAGTAAACCTGTCATCCGGCGCAGCCTGCCCGAACGTCTGGTGCTGCGGCCCGGTGCGACGGGCTGGCCGCCGGTTCCGCTGTCGCCGGGTGCCTTTCTGGACAATGGTGCGCTGCAATTGCCCAGTGGCGCCACCCTGTGGCCACAGGCGGTTCTGCAGGTTGTGCCGCCGCCGCAACCGACATGGCGCCATGTCGTTGGTCGGTGGCTGATCCGGGTCGGCCAACGGATGATCATGGAAAACCGCGTCAGAGGGAATTGACCCTCGGCGCGGAACCCTTACCTGTTGACGATAGCCGCTCACACAAAGGAAATTTCATGTTCTTTCGTTCCGTTGCAGCACTTTTCGTGTCCCTGGTCGCCGTGCCAGCATATGCCGCCTGCACCGGCGACAGCTATCTGGACCGGATGACCGCGAACCAGCAAATGCAACTGTCAGCGGCAGTGGCGGACATGCCTTACGCCGAAGGGCTGATCTGGACCGCGACAAAAGATGATGCCGCGATCACCGTGGTCGGTACGATGCATATCTATGACCCCCGGCTGGAAGATCTGCGGACGCAGCTTGCCGACACCATCGCCGCCGCTGATCTGGTGATGCTGGAAGCAACGCCCGAAGAAGAAGCCCAGCTTCAGAACCTGATCACCACGGACCCCGGCCGCCTGTTCATCGTCGATGGCCCGACCCTGCCCGAGCTGGTGGACGAAGAGACCTGGCAACTTATCGCAGCCGCCGCAAGCGAGCGGGGTATCCCGTCGTTCATGGCCGCGAAAATGCAGCCCTGGTATCTGTCGCTGACCCTCGCGGTGCCGGCCTGTGCGATGTCCGACATGATGGCGGGGATGCGCGGCCTGGATCAGATGATTATCGAAGATGCAGAAGCCGCCGGGGTGCCGATGCAAGCGGTTGAGCCTTACACGACGCTTTTTGATCTGTTCAAAGACGACAGTTTTGACGAACAGATTGATATGCTGCGGGTCAATATGCTGGTGCCCGAACTGCAAGAACAGATGTTCGTGGCCATGCTGGACCGCTACTTTGCCGAAGACGTCGGACGGCTTTGGGAAATGTCGCGGATTGCCATGTCGGATGTTCCGGACCTGGACCCGGTGGAGGCAAACGCCATGTTCGATGACATGGAAGAGGCACTGTTGCACGCCCGCAACCGCAACTGGATTCCAGTCATCACAGAGGCGTCAGAGGCACATGATGACATTGTTGTCGCCGTTGGCGCAGGCCATCTGATTGGTGAAAATGGTATTCTGCAACTTCTGGAAAACGAAGGCTGGGCGATCACACGCGGCAATCAGGCGTCTCAGACGTCGCCGTAATCCGACAGGCCTTTGCGCCCTGTGTCCGTCAGATCGTAGACACCGCGCGATACCCGGCGGAACCAGCCGTAATGATCGGCGGCCATGATCCGGGTGGCCTGTGGTACCTCGGCCCATTCCTTGACCTTGGCCCCCTTTGATGGCCCATGCACCGCCAGAAACCGCGCGCAGCGCAGCGCGTCCTGCCGGTAGCCGGTGATGATCCCGTGTCGTGTTGCGCCACCATCGTTGGGGTCGCCTTGCAGGCGTTCAAAGGCGCG
>CBDTVH010000544.1:0-2286 GCA_965363665.1 uncultured Yoonia sp.
TCGAACACATGCTCGGCCGGGACTTGGCGCACCGGGCCGAAGCGTTGCAGGGTGTTCTTACGCACCCAGGATGTGATCTCGCGGAATTCCTTGTCGGTCAGGCCAGAGTAGGCCTTGGTGAAAGGCACCAGATCATTGCCGTTTCGTACCGCGAAAGTGTAGTCGGTGAAGAGGTTGGCGCGCCGCCCGTGGCCCGCTTGCGCATAGATCATCACGGCGTCGATGGTCAGCGGGTCGATCTTCCATTTCCACCAGTCACCCCGTTTGCGGCCTGCCAGGTAGGGGCTGTCGCGGCGTTTGAGCATAAGCCCTTCGGCGTTCAGTTCACGCGATTGATCGCGGGCGGCGCCGAGGTCGTCCCAAGTCTGGAAGGGGACCGATGCAGAGAGCCGCAATGGCGCGGTGTCTGGCACATCGGCGATGAGTTCTTGCAGTGCAGCACGCCGCTCCTTTAGCGGCGTTTCACGATTGTCTTGGCCTTTGTGTTCCAAAAGGTCATAGGCCATCAGGATCACAGGTGCCTCAGTCAGCAGTTTCTTGGGCACCGTCTTGCGCCCGATCCGTTTTTGCAGGGCGTTGAAGGTCAGCGGTCTTTCGTCAGCGAAGGCCAGCACTTCGCCGTCAATCACGGTCCCATCAGGCAGGTAATCGCGCAGTTGTGCAAGCTCGGGGAGGCGGTCAGTCATCAGGTCTTCGCCGCGCGACCACAGGTGATGTTCGCCGCCGCGGATAATCAACTGGCCACGGATGCCGTCCCATTTGCGTTCGGCGTTCCAATCGGCGGGTGGGCCCAGATCATCGAAATCATCCAACTGATAAGCCAGATAGAACGGGTAGGGGCGTGAGAGGTCGGCGGTGGGATCGTCGGCCTCGATCAGCGTTTCCCACGTTGTGGTGTCCGGCGTCCAATTGCCCATCAACTTGTGGGTCAGTTGTGGTTCATCTTGCCCTGTGGCCTTGGCCAGCGCCCGTGTGATCAGTTTGGCGCTGACGCCAATGCGGAAACCGCCGGTGAGCAGTTTGGTGAAAAGAAAGCGTTCGGTGTTGGGAAGGCTGTTCCATGCGGTCAGGATGCCTGCTTTGCGGTCGTCATCTTCGAGCGTGGACAGCGTCTTAATATAACCAATCCAGTGGGTCAGCGTCTGGTCTTCACTTTGTGTCGCTGGTGGAAGTACCAATGCAATCGTCTCGGCCAGATCGCCGACGATGCTATAGCTTTCCTCGAACAACCAATCGGGCAGGCCCGCCACCTCTGCCGCCCATTCGCGCAGGCGGGTCGCCGTGATCGTGCGTTTGGGGCGGCGTCCGGTGAATAGTGCGATGGTCCAAAGCCGGTCTTCGGGTGTGGCTGTCTGGAAGTAATCAGCGAGCGCAGCCGTTTTCACGGTTGTTTTGGTGCTTTCGTCGATGCGGGTGAAGAGGGTGGCGAAGTCTTTCATGCTTCGGCCTCATCGGTCGCATCGAACCCTTCGCCCTGGTAGTCGGTGCTGACGATATGGGCATCATAGCCTTGGCTGGTCAGCCATTTTTGGAAGACTGACGTGTAGCCGTGGGTCGCAAAGATCCTGGTCGCACCCGTTGCCTTGATGGCGGCGTTCAGCCCGTCCCAATCGGCATGATCCGAGACAATGAAACCCCTGTCGGCGGCACGTCGGCGCCGAACCCCTCGCAAGGCCATCCAGCCGCTGGCGAATGCGGTGGAGGCGGGGCCGAACCGTCGCGCCCATGTGGTACCAAGGGCGCTGGGGGTGGCCAGGACCAACGCGCCGGGATGGGTTTTGTGGCTGATCTCTGGCGTGACCAGCGTGGTTTCTGGCAGGGTGAAACCTTGACCGCGCAGGACCGCATTCGTGTTCTCAATCGCACCATGGGTCAGGATCGGTCCGATATCAGGGTTCACGGTGGTTAGCAGGCGTTGCGCCTTGCCAAGCGCATAGGCGCCAAGGATCGACGTGCGCCCTGCGTCGGCATTGGCTGCCCACCAGTCGTTGATTTGCCGGGTCAGGATGGCCTCGGGCGTCCATTTGAAAATGGGCAGCCCGAAGGTGCATTCCGTGATGAAAGCGTGGCATTTAACGGGTTCAAAAGGCTCGGACAGCCCGTCGGCAACGGTTTTGTAGTCACCGGAGGCAACCCAGACTTCGCCTTTGACCTCTACCCTGATCTGGGCAGAGCCGGGGACGTGGCCTGCGGGATGAAAGGAAACGCAGGCGTCGCCGATTTGGCGTGTGTCGCCGTACTCTATGGTTTCCAAGGTGATCTCGCCCAAGCGGTGCCGCATCACCG
>CBDTVH010000545.1:0-2285 GCA_965363665.1 uncultured Yoonia sp.
GAAGGGCTGAGCGAACATCGGGAAACCAAGGTAACCCTGAATATCGAGGCCCATGATGTCCTGGGTCAGCTCATTGTAAAGCTCTTGGCCACCACCTGCGTAGAACCAGCTAAGCATCGTCGTGGCAGAGCCACCAAAGACCGGACCGGTTCCGAAGAGCGACGCGGCCTTGTTCTTGCCGTACCAGTAGACCGGCACGGAGTGCGCTGCATCAAGAACGCCGTCATTGACAGCATCAAGAACCTGAAAAGCCGCGACAACGGCACCTGCTGGCAGAACGTCGACCTGAAGCCTGCCACCGGACATCTCCCCTACGCGGGTGGCATAGTCTTTCGCGAACTCGTCCCAGATGTTGGCAGCACCCCAGGATGTCTGCATCTTGATGACGAGCGGCGCTTGCGCGAGCACAGCCGGAGCAGCAAGGGCGCCGCCAGCAAAGGTACCACCGGCAAGTGCCGATTTCCGCAGGAACGATCTGCGATTGATTGTGTTTTCTTTTGACATTCTCTTCCTCCCAATGCGCTCGGGTCTGAGCGCTACGTTTGCCGCAGAACAGTCTTTATACTCAAACGGCCTGCTGCGTCCCAAGAACTCGGGACGAAGCACAATCTATTCTTAGCAGGCTTTCGAAGTCCAGCGCAAATCATACTGCGCCGATCAGCCACGACAGGTGGGGCCCATGGGCGAAATCAACAAGCTTGCGATGCGCTGCACGACTGTGAGGGTTGGCTGGTGTCAAACAGACAAACCCGGGAAAAAGTCGAAATCGGGCCGATACAGACCAGCGTCCGGAATGGTCACCCCGCCAGCAGGATCGATGACCTCATGCCATGAAACTTCGAACCAAACGCCGGGCGCACATGACGATTACGGTTAGGTTCATATCAGACCGGTTTGATCAGGCTTGCGGCAGCGGCTTGAGCAAGTCCGCCTCATCCCCGTATTTGCCGATATAGGCCGTGGTCAGGCCAAGGCATTCGGTCGATCCGCAGTTCGCTTGATGCGGGCATTGGTAAAAACCGTTGCGGTCGAATTCGGCCCAGAAGTCAGGATCGATGACCAGCATCGGTTGCGCATTGACCAGTGCATCGCCCAGTTCCCCCAATACGCATTCGGGAAAGTTCTTAGCCTCCACATAGCGTCCCTGCGCGCGGCATTTCATGATCGCTTCGCGCAGATAGGGCAGGATATCACTGTGGCGCGCGGCCAGATCCTTTGGATCATTTTCGGCCATCGGAAAGAAGTTCCAGAACTCCATCTGTACCAGCCGCTTCAGATGCGCCAACGCGTCCACCATTCCAGGGAGCAACATGTAGCTTTGCGTGGTGATGACCGAATTGGTGATCAATTTGACATGATCATATTGATCAAGATGTTCCATCCCGCGCATCATCTTGTCCCATGCGCCGCGCACCTGTGTGATCCTGTCGTGACTTTCCGCATCCAATCCGGCGACCGAGACAAAGTATTCGTCTACACCGGCGTCCACCAGCCTGTCAGCATAGTCGGTACGACCCAGATGCATCCCATGGGTCTGGATCCGCACGTGCTTGAAACCGGCGGCCTTGGCCTTGCGGGCGATATCGGCCAAATCACGGCGCAGCGTGATTTCGGACCCGGTCAGAACCAGTCCCTCCCAACGCCCATGTTCGGCCTGGTCGCGACAGACGTTTTCAAGGGTCTCATCCGATGTCGGGGCAAGCCTGTCCATCGTGCCTTCGATCATGCAGTGGACGCACTTGAGATTGCAGCGAAACTCCATCGTCAGCGACACGTACTTTTCATGATCGCGCAGGCTCAGCCCCGTGATGCGATCCAGCTTTTCAACTGGCGTCGTCAGGCCGACCCGCGTGCCCGGCATACCGACGATCTTGACCGCATCGCGCGGATCATGCCTAGAGGAGGCCATAGTAGCTGCCTTTGGTTGGTCGGATTGCGTCATCAGCATAGTCGAAATCCCAGCCCGCATCGAAGAGATGGTGATCGAACAGCGCCAGATTATCGCGCAAATGATCGCAGATTCCTGCCGGAAAGCCCAGCCTCTGCATGAAGTGAAGCATCTGTGCGGCCCTGATCCGTGAAAAATAGATACTGTCGCGGAACCGCTTGTTGGCCACGACAATGGTTTTGACGCCAGCCATTTCGGGCCAGAGAAGCTGGTTCATATCGACATCGCGATAAGGGAAATGGGCTGACTCTGTGATCTTGTCGCGGATCGCCTGATCTTCGCGCGCGGCATCGAAGAAGAAATAGAAGTTCCGCATCTCCAGCCCGGTCTCCCGCAG
>CBDTVH010000546.1:0-2284 GCA_965363665.1 uncultured Yoonia sp.
GTATAACCTCTATTTCATCTGGGCGATGAACAAGGACGTCTATGAAAGCATGCCGGACGATCTGCGTGCCATCATTGATGCCAATTCCGGCAAGATGGCAAGCCAATGGGCGGGACGCGCGCATGATACGGGCGACATTGTCGGGCGTGACCTGATGGCGGCGGATGGCAATGAAATCGCGCAACTGTCGGAAACAGAGACCGACCGGATCAAGGCGCTAGGCGCGGACGTGACAACCGCCTGGATCGCCGAGATGGATGGCAAAGGCTATGACGGGGCCGCCCTTGTTGCGGCCGCACAAGAGGCCGTGCGCGCCAACGCGAACTGATCTCTATCGAAAAGCTGTGCAAAAGGCAGGGGTATGACCTATCCCTGCCTTATTGCGTCCATATTTATCAGCGACATCAGCTTCACGTCGCGCTCTGACGGCGCGTTTATGGATGAATTGACAGCACCTTTGGCTTCAGCGGGATCGCTTCTAGATGACAAAGCATTTTGAGCGCGCAAATAATCTTGTCAGAGCGAGCCACGCCAATGCCAGACTGGCATTGAGGTCCTGGACATTGAAGTCGGGAAAACGGATCGGACTGCATTCTTTGGGCAAATTACGAAAGACACGCGTCACACCATGAAGACCGTAAGTGTTCTTAACCCGCAGCGCCTGACCAAGACGCTTTGTCTTTTGGTTTTGGCGTTTATCCCCCTCAATATGCTTGTGACGCCTGTTTTCGATTTCTTTACGGTCACAGGGCGCGGGGTCAACTGGACCGTCACCCTATCCGCTTATGTGCTTGTTCTGGCGACGATGCCGTTTTTGGCTGTGGCACTGTTTTCTTTGCGATCAGCGAAAGAAAAGCTTTTCCTGTGGTGCATGATCGGATTTTTTCTCTACGCGTTTGCCTTTACGCTTTATATGGGGAGCGATCATGTTTACCCCGTTTTCGGCCTTCTCTCATCATTGGGCGCCACCCTTGTCGGGGTCTCGTTTTATGTTTCGGTCAGGGACAATATCCTTAGCGCCAAGGCTGTTTTTAGTGTTCTGGCACTTTCTTCGTTTTTGTTGCTGTTGCCGATGGTTTTGGTTCAGGTCGATATCGAACGCTTTGCGGGATTGTCCGACTTATACGGCGCCATGACCATTCTTTACGGATACGAAAACCCGCGCGCTGTGGGCTGGGTTTCCACAATTTGCCTGTCATTGCTCACGGCCCATCTAACGACGCAGCCGCAAGCAAGCAGACTTCAGCCACTGTTTTTGGTCTTGGTCGTCATCTGCACGATGGCCCTATTCTGGAGCGGGTCGAGAGGCGGCCTTTTCGCGTTCACGATCAGCATGTTCATTGTTCTTTCGCTATCCAGAACAAAGAACTATCGGGGTATTCTGGCTGTCTTGTGTTGCGGCGCTATTGGTGGCGCGCTTTCCGTCCTGTTTTACGAACCGAACTACGCTTACGGCATGTTTGCGCGGTTCAGTCAAAATCTGGGGCAGGACGATCTGGGCGCCATCACTACGGGGCGTATCGGGCTGTGGCACACCGCGTTTTCATATATACTTGAGCGTCCCCTGACCGGATACGGGTATGTCCCTCATAACGATCTGGAAGACTTCAACCACCGCAGTGCGCACAACATCATACTGGATGTCTGGCTGTGGTTCGGGATGATCATCGGTACGGTGACCATCATGGTCGGCGTTGTATTTTGGGCAAGGGCTGTTGCATTTTTTCGCCGCGCGAATGATCCGTATGTTGCCGCATTGTTCAGCGTGATCACGACACTGCTGGTCTATAGCATGGTATCAGGGCCATACGTCAGAACCTTTCCATTGCTGCTATTTGCAATCGTCTCGGGCGCTTTTCTTGGCCTCCGCGCCGCGAAGAAACACTGACGCGTCGCTGTGCGGGGCGGCCATCCTCAGGTAATCCGCGCGACCACGTAATCGGCCAGATCGACCAGCATTTGTTTCAGCGGATGATCCGGTACTGCATTCAAAGCCGACTTTGCCTTTTCCGCCCAAGCCAGCGCATCCTGCCGAGTGGCCTCCATCGTGCCGTGCTTGGCCAGAAGGTTGATCGCATGATCAAGATCGCCATCCTCCTGCCTGCCCTTTTCGATGGTGCGCACCCAAAAAGAACGCTCCTCAGCATCCGCCGCTGCAATCGCGCGGATCACGGGCAAGGTCAGCTTGCGCTCGCGGAAATCATCGCCGACGTTTTTCCCGGTGGCCTTCGTGCCGCCGTAATCCAGCAGGTCATCGACGATCTGGAAGGAGATGCCCAAAGCA
>CBDTVH010000547.1:0-2283 GCA_965363665.1 uncultured Yoonia sp.
CTCGTCCAGCGCGCCTTCGGCGACCACGGGCACTTCGATCATCATGGACCACCATTCAAACAGCTCCAGATCGGCGCGGCGCCCATCGCCAAGGGGCGTTTCACCAACCGGACCAAAGCTGACGTAATCAGCGCCCAATTCACCAGCGGTCATGCCGTCGTGACGCGAGTTGGCACAATAGCAACCGACAATGGCGTCATCCCCAAGGTCCTTGCGGACCTGTCGCACGGACCGCGCGCCATCGTTCAAATGCACGCCATCCAAACCCAAACGCGCGACCAGTTGAATATGACTGTCGATCACCAAGGCCACGTCGCGGGCATGGGTAAGCTCACGCAAGGCGTCAGCGGCTTTGGCGATGCGCGTTTCGTCCTTCGCACCAAGGGCCAGGCGCACGCATGCGACCTCGGTGCTATCAAGACAGGCCGCCAATTGCGCCGGGAAGGTCGACAGGTCGAACTCGGACGGGGTGATCAGATAGATTTGTGGGTGATCCTGTGCGTCCGTCATGGGGTTTTTCCGTTTTCCTTCAATTGCCACGCGGTTCTAGCGGGGAAAATGCGGAATGGCTATGGGTCTTGGGGGTTCTTGTCTTGGCAAACGCAGCAGCGTATCAGGCGGCACTCTTGCATAGGAACTCTGATGCCCAGCGCCGATCTTCAACCCGCCTTTGTCCTGATCCGCCCGCAGATGGGCGAAAATATTGGGGCGGCGGCCCGTGGCATGTGGAACTTCGGCCTTGACCGGATGCGCGTGATCGCGCCGCGCGACGGCTGGCCGAACCAAAAGGCGGTCGCCATGGCCAGCGGCGCGGGCCGTTTGTTGGACGAAGCGCAGATTTTTGCAGATACCTCCGCCGCCATTGCCGATTGTGATTACGTCTATGCCACCACCGCACGCCCGCGTGGCTTGACCAAGCTGGTCCTGTCGCCAGAGGCCGCGATGCAGGATGCACGCAAGCGTGTGGCTGAAGGGCAGAAGGTTGCCGTGATGTTCGGCCCCGAGCGGTCTGGCATGGAAAACGACGATATCGCACGGGCCAATGCGATCATTTCGGTGCCTGTGAACCCAGAGTTCCCATCGCTCAATCTGGCGCAATGCGTCCTGCTGACGGGCTATGAATGGCGGCGCGAAGCGGTCGATGTGCCAGCATCACGCGTGGATGCCGCCGGTGATTGGGCCGAACAGATCGAGATTGAAAAGCTGAGTGATCATTATGAGCAAAGGCTTGAGGACGCTGGTTTCTTTTATCCAGAGCACAAGGCCGACAACATGAAGGTCAATCTGCGCAATATGTGGTCACGTATGCCCATGACCCGCGCGGATGTGCAAATGCTGCACGGCATTTTGCGCCAGATGGTCCGCTGGAAAGAGCGGGGATAGCTGTGGCACCCTGACGCTTGCGGATCATTGTTCTGGGTTCTAGGTATCAGCCAAGACCAATCGGAGGCCAAGGATGGCGACGAAACGCAATATCTTCGAAGACGTGGGCGACACCCCAAAACAGGTCGCAGCACCCGGTGGCATAAACCGCAAAGGGCAGGGCGCGCGCGGATTGATCCGCGCATGGCTGATGGCGTTGTTTGCACTGGTTGTCGTGATGATCGTCGTGGGTGGGCTGACGCGGCTGACGGATAGCGGTTTGTCGATTACCGAATGGAAACCTGTCACCGGGGCGATGCCGCCGATGTCAGAGGCCGCCTGGACCGAAGAGTTCGAGAAATATCGCGCCATCCCCGAGTATCAGTTACAAAACCGTGGCATGACGATGGCCGAGTTCAAGGTCATTTACTGGTGGGAATGGGGCCACCGCCAATTGGGCCGGTTCATCGGTCTGGTCTGGGCTGCTGGATTTATCTTCTTTGCCGCAACCCGCAAAATCCCGACGGGCTGGACACCCAAGCTGTTGTTCATCGGCGCTTTGGGCGGTCTGCAGGGGTTTATCGGGTGGTGGATGGTGTCGTCGGGGCTGGAAGAGGGGATGTTGGATGTGGCCTCCTACCGGCTTGCCACCCATCTGGGCCTCGCGTTTGTGATCTTTGGGTTTATTGCGTGGTATGTCTATCAGTTGGGGCGCAGTCAGGCGGATTTGCTGCAAGCACGGCGAAGCGGGGATGCTGGCCTTGCGCGACTGGGATCGGTCCTGATCGCTTTCGCCTTTCTGCAAATCATTCTGGGCGCACTTGTGGCCGGCATCGACGCGGGCCGCGCCTTTCCGGATTGGCCCTTGATGGCAGGTGGGTTCCTGCCGCCTGAGCCACTGTCGCTGACCCCGATCTGGCG
>CBDTVH010000548.1:0-2275 GCA_965363665.1 uncultured Yoonia sp.
GCCTGACCGCTTTGCAGGGCCCAGGTGAAGAAGGGTTCATAGGGTGGGCCACCGAAAGGAAACAGCGCCTTGCCGCCCATCGCCTTTGCTATGTCGCCGATGACCCTTGCTGACCATCGGTCCAGCGGATTGGGTGCTGCGTCACCATATTCAGGGCTAGCCGCAAAGATCGGCCAGAAACACGGTTCATCCGGGCCGATCAGGGTCAGCGGCTGGCCGTCCACAGGGCAGTCGCCCAAAGGCCGCAACCCATGCGGCACCAGCAGCGTGCCAAGATCCGTCGGATTGCCGGGTTGGCCCGCCATTCAGTCGCGCGGTGCGCGAATGATCGAGCCTGCACCGTGTTCGGTGAACAGCTCAAGCAGGCTGGCGTTCGGCAGGCGGCCATCAAGGATAACGACCGCGCGCACGCCTTTTTCAATGGCGTCCAGCGCGGTTTCGGTTTTCGGGATCATGCCACCGGCAATGGTGCCATCAGCGATCATCGCGCGGACCTGATCGGGGGTGATCTGGGTGATCACGTTGCCATCCGCGTCTTTCACCCCGGCGACATCGGTCAGCAAAAGCAGGCGGTCGGCTTTGAGTGCTCCGGCAATTGCACCGGCGGCAGTATCGCCATTGACGTTGAAGGTTTCATTGAAATCCATGCCCGTCGCCACCGGGGCGACCACCGGGATGATCCCGGCTGTGTATAGATCGCGCAGCACCTGCACGTTCATTTCGATCGGCTTGCCGACAAACCCCAGCTCGGGGTCATCGGCTTCGGCGACCATCAGGTCATCGTCCTTGCCTGACAGGCCAACCGCGCGCCCGCCTTCGTCCATGATCGCCTGCACGATCCGTTTGTTGACAAGGCCGGTCAGAACCATCTCGACCACTTCGACCGTCGCCTGATCAGTCACACGTTTGCCGCGCACGAAGTCGGATTTGATGCCCAGCTTGTCCAGCATTTCGTTGATCATCGGGCCGCCGCCATGCACCACCACCGGGTTCATGCCGACCTGTTTCATCAGGACGATATCGCGCGCGAATTCCGCCATTGCATCGGCGTCGCCCATGGCGTTTCCGCCGAATTTGACCACGACCACCGCGCCGGAATAGCGCTGTAGATACGGCAATGCCTCTGAAAGTGTCCGCGCGGTCGCGATCCAGTCACGGTTCATATCCTGTTTCCTTGTATTCATTCTATGCCCGCGATGATGGCGCGCAGCGTCTTGATGCCGTCGCCTTTTTCAGACGAGGTCAGGATCAGTTCGGGAAAAGCTGCCGGATGTTTGGCCAGTGCCGCGCGGGTCTTGTCGAGCGAGGCTTGCAGCGCGTCACCCTTCAGTTTGTCGACCTTGGTCATGACGACCTGAAAGGTCACGGCAGAGCTGTCGAGCAGCGACATGATCTCTTCGTCCACCGCCTTGGCCCCGTGCCGCGCGTCGATCAGCACGAAGACCCGGCGCAGGGTCTGGCGGCCGGACAGATACTGCTTGAGCAGGCGTTGCCACTTTTCCACGACCGCTACGGGCGCATTGGCAAAGCCGTATCCGGGCAGATCGACCACATAGATATCGCCTGCGGTGAAAAAGTTGATCTCTTGCGTTCGCCCCGGTGTGTTGGACGCGCGCGCCAATCCCTTGCGCCCGGTCAGCGCGTTGATCAGGGACGACTTGCCCACGTTGGAACGGCCCGCAAAGCAGACCTCGACCCGGTCGGCGGGCGGCAGGCCGTCCATCGCGACCACGCCTTTGACAAACTCGGTTTCCCCGGCAAACAGCAGGCGGCCATTTTCGAGCGCATGTGCGTCAGGCTCTTCCGCCTCGGGAAAGCGCATTTCCATGTCAGACACCCTTTGCCGTATCGTTCAGGGCGACCTTACCGCCCTTGATCACCTTGGCATAGACGCCAAAATTCTGATGGTTCCAGCCGTCGCGCAGCGCGCCCAGCGTGTCTGCATCGCGTTTGCCGTTGCGGGGGTTGGCCATCGTGTGCTTGCAACGTTCAATCGGTTCAACGACATGCAGCACGGCGTCGCCGATTTGGACGTCTTTGCCAAGCCATTCCAGTTCTTCCCAAGGGCCTGCACCATCCAGCCAGATGTTGCCGCGCCAACGTTCTATTTCGAGGGGGCGGCCCAACTGTTGAGACACCGCATTATGGCTTGCATGCGTCATTATGGATATCGAAGGGTAGTCGCTGTCCGTCATCCCGCGCAACGGTGCTTTGACCAGACCCACCGGCTGGCGCTTGTCCGGCGGGCAAAGCGGGCGAACCCAGTCGACAAAGC
>CBDTVH010000549.1:0-2252 GCA_965363665.1 uncultured Yoonia sp.
ATGGTCAGGGTGATGGTCTGCGCGGGCGTGTGGCGTACCGGACGGATGAAAGCGTTGCCGGTTTCCGGTTGCGTGAACGGCTTGAGGCGCGGCTTGGCCGCAGCGCCGCACCCCAGTTTGTGCTGGCGACAAACGTGCGATCCAGTCAGCGGGCGGCGGCGATTACCTCGGGTGGGGACACGTCGCGGCTGAATATCATTGGCACGGCTACATGGTCTTTCAGGGATGCGGACACCGGTGAGGTGATCGACAGTGGCGAAGTTGAGGCCTTTACCAGCTATTCGGCCAGTGCATCCACCATCGCCACGCAGGCGACCCGCGATGACGCCGAGGCGCGGTTGTCGGTGATCCTGGCGGATCTGATCGTCAGTCGTCTGCTGATCCTGTCAAATGAGCAGGCGCTATGAAGCTGACAGGGGCGTCAGCCAATACCTATTTCCGCCAGCCTGATCCGACCCATACGGCCTTGCTGATCTTTGGTGCTGATCCCATGCGCGTGGCCGACAAGCGCCAGCAGGTGATCAACGCGCTGGTGGGCCCGCAGGGCGAAGAGGAAATGCGGCTGACCCGCATCAATGCTGCTGATCTGCGCAAGGATCCGGCCCTGCTGGACGATGCGATCAAGGCGCAAGGGTTCTTTCCCGGCCACCGCGTCGCCTTTGTCGAGGACGCGACTGATGGCCTGTCGAAAGTCATCGCAGCGGCTTTGGCAGATTGGCAATCCGGGGACGCCCAGGTGGTGATCACCGCTGGGCAACTGGCGGCGAAGTCGGCACTGCGCAAGGTTGTCGAGGGGCACAGGAATGCCGTTTCAATTGGCCTTTATGACGATCCACCGACGATAGCGGACGTGGAGCAGGCGTTGAAAGACGCTGGCGTTTCGCAACCGGACCGGGATGTGATGGAAACCTTGATGGTTCTGGCGAACACGCTGGAACCGGGTGATCTGCGGCAGACGATCGAAAAGATCAGCCTTTACAAACGCGGCGATGATACCCCGCTTTCCATCGCAGATGTCATGGCCAACGCCCCGCAATCGGCCGAGGTTGATGTGGATGACGTGCTGGAGGTCGTTACCTGCGGGCAGGCGGACCGCTTGGGGCCACTACTACGGAACCTTTATGCGCAAGGTGTCACGCCGGTCACATTAAGCATTGGGGCCATGCGGCACTTTCGCAGGCTGCATGTGGTGGCGTCTGATCCTGGTGGGCCCGCGGCGGGGGTTGGCAGATTGCGCCCGCCGGTTTTTGGTCCACGCCGGGACAAGATCGCGCGACAGGCCGGTGATTGGGGTCGCGACCGGTTGGAACGGGCGCTGACGGCTTTGACGGACGTGGACCTGCAATTGCGGTCAGCCAATACCGCGCCACCAAATGCCTTGATGGAGCGTGTCCTGATCCGGCTGGCCATGATGGCGCGCCGTTGAAACGAAAAAGGCAGGCCAATGGCCTGCCTTGTTGTCAAAAGCAATTAGATGCTTTTAGTCGTTTTCAGCAACCGCAGCAGCGATCAAGAGTGCGGCAAGCACACCGAGAACGACATATGTTGGGCTAACGGAAGAAGCGGCTGGTGCCGGTGCCGGCTCAACCATTACGACTGGTGCTTCCATGACTTCATCAGCCATGCCACCAGCTGTGGCGGCGACGCCGGAAACTGCGAGAGCAGCGGCAGCGGCAAGTGTTGTTGTAAGGCGCATATTGATACTCCATTAATGCACGGGGCGATCATGCCATGAATGGCTGACCGCATGACTGCACTGAATCAGGGTTTGGCGATGAATCCTAGTGCCGAAAATTGATTGAATCGAAGATATTTGCCGGATGTTGTGCAAAAAGCCGCTTGCCGCAACGTCACTGTTGGGTCATTGATATTAAATAGTTGTTATAAATCATTTGCTTAACGGCTTTACGGTCAGGCCTGAACGCCAAAGCAAGCCACCAAATGAGCTGTTTCTGCACATACCCTCGGCGCCCAATAGGTGCAAAATTGCAACGGTTCCCATGATCTTACAACGAAAAAACGGCGTTGAGATGACCAATCTGTGGTCATAATCCGAGTCAGTCTTGCAAGAAGCCTGCCGCTGAACGCCCCGCCAGCCGTCCCGTGGCCAGACAACCCGTTATAAGATAGCCGCCGGTTGGCGCCTCCCAGTCGAGCATTTCGCCTGCGCAAAACACACCCGGCCTGTTTCGCATCATCAGGCCATCGGTCAGTTGGTCAAACCGGACACCGCCAGCCGTCGAAATCGCTTC
>CBDTVH010000550.1:0-2239 GCA_965363665.1 uncultured Yoonia sp.
TTTCGCGCAGCGTCACCAACACCCCCTTCAATGCACGATGGAGAAAGAATAGCGCACTGGCGTTATTCGCACCCAGATGGCCCAATCCCGCTTAAGCACCGCCCTAGATGACGGACTGATTGCGTTGCCCCCCGGCAACATCGCCCTGATGCGCCCGCCCGCAACGTATGATGTTTCGGCGTTGCCACGGGACGCGGTGCAAATCGTGCACGGATTTTATCCTGACTATGCTGCCTGGCAGGGTGCTGGTTACCCCGTCGCGCAAGACTTGGCCAAAGTCGCGGTGGCTGTCGTGATCGTTCCACGTTCCAAGGCCTTGGCCCGCGCAATGGTCGCAGAGGCCTGTACGAAGGCTGAATTGGTGATTGTGGATGGCCAGAAAACGGATGGCGTCGATAGTCTTTTCAAGGCGTGTCGCAACGTGCTGGGGTCACTTCCTTCGGTGACAAAGGGCCATGGGCGGATTTTTTCGTTTGCAGCGACGGACGCGTTCAAGGATTGGACAGCCCCCGAACCCGCGAAAGGCCCGCACGGATATTTCACGACAGCCGGTGTGTTCTCTGATGGTGCCGTGGATGCAGGCTCTGCCTTGCTGGCCGATGCGCTGCCCAAAAAGCTGCCCGCGCGCATGGCCGACCTTGGCGCCGGTTGGGGCTATCTGGCTGCACCGGTGCTGTCGCGCGAAGGCGTCAAATCGCTTGATCTGATCGAGGCAGAGGCGCTGTCGGTGCAATGCGCACAATTGAACGTCAGCGATCCGCGTGTGTCGTTCCACTGGGCCGATGCCACCCGCTTTGACGGTGCAGCCTACGACGGTATTGTCATGAACCCACCGTTTCACGCCGCCCGCGCCTCTGATCCCGGCTTGGGCCGTGAATTCATCCAAGCTGCCGCCCGCCTGCTGGCGCCACATGGCAAGCTTTGGATGGTCGCCAACCGGCACTTGCCCTATGAAGCGACCCTTACGGAATGCTTCCGCAATGTGGACATGATCGGTGGTAATAGTGCATTCAAGGTATTCCACGCCAACCGGCCGCAGCGCTGATCGGCCCAAGGGAGAGTTCTGATGTCATTTTCCATTTCCGGAAAGACTGCGATTGTCACAGGTGCCGCAAACGGCGTCGGACTTGCGATTGGGCGGCATTTTGTAAAGATGGGGGCAAACGTTGTCTTCGCCGATATGGACGAAAAAGCGCTGAACCACGAGATCGGTGAAGAGGCGGATAAAGAAGAAAACATCCGCGTCTTTGCAGGTGATTTGCGCAAAAAGCTGACCATTGCGAACCTGCTGTCAGCAACGATCGACGCGTTTGAGCGGGTAGATATCCTGGTGAACGCCTCGCGCCAGGTGATGATTACGGACCCACTAGACCCCGACGATAATTCGGTCGAAGAGCTGTTGCAGCAAAACGCGATGACAGCGTTGCGTGTCAGCCAAGCTGTCGCTCGCCGGATGATAAGCAGTCTGACGGCGCCGAGGGCGAGGCGATAGGCTCAATCGTGAACCTCAGTTCGATTGCAGCCCGCCGGACCCATCCTGACTTGCTGGCCTATTCGGTCAGCTCGGCGGCGTCAGATCAAATGACCCGGTCGCTGGCCGTGGCGTTGGCCCCGCATGGTATCCGCGTCAACGCAGTGGCCTTTGGCAGTGTGATGAGCGCAAGCTTGAAAGGGTCGCTGAAAGACCACGACGAAGTACGCGAAGCGATCGTCGACAACACACCGCTGCACCGGATCGCCAGCCCCGGTGAGGTGTCAGATGCGGTGCAATATTTGGCGTCCGATGCCGCGGCTTTTGTCACTGGCCAAATCATCACGGTTGATGGTGGGCGAACGTTGATTGATCCCGCCGCCGTTTCGGCACACTGATTATTCAGGGTTGGTGGCGATACACTGCGCCACAGCCTGATTGGAGGCCGCTTGGGTTTGGGCAAACCGCTCTTCCAGTGATCGCAGTTTTGCCCGTTCCGCGTTCAGGTCGATGGCGACCGGTACGACTGTGGTGAAGGTTCTGACCTTGTCACACCGGAATGTGAAAACTTCACCATCCTCAGTGCGGCGTTCGCATCTGTCCCGAATGACGCGCGTATCCTCGCGTTCCTCCAACGCATAGCCGCGCTCCAGATTGCCCCTGACCTGATTGATCAGACTGCTCAGGACGCGCGTATCGCGTGTCACCTCGTTGATGCATTGCTCGCGCGGGGTGGCGCAGGCAGCAAGAAGGGCAAGGGGCAGCATG
>CBDTVH010000551.1:0-2236 GCA_965363665.1 uncultured Yoonia sp.
CCTGTTTTCGCACCCAAAAGACTTTACACCTGTCTGCACGACAGAATTCGGCGCGGTGGCACAACTGGCCGACGAATGGGAAAAGCGCGGCACCAAGGTGATGGGCATCAGCGTCGATGGCGTTGAAGACCACAAGAAATGGAAAAGCGATATCGAGACTTTCGCCAGTACAAAGGCCGGTTTCCCTATTATCGCCGACGAAGACCTGAAGGTCGCCAAAGCCTTTGATATGCTGCCTGCGGATGCCTATCTGCCCGATGGTCGCACCCCTGCCGACAGCGCGACCGTACGTGTCGTCTTCATCATTGGTCCTGACAAGAAATTGAAGCTGTCGATGACCTATCCGATGAACGTTGGCCGGAACTTTGCGGAAGTGCTGCGCGCATTGGACGGTCTGCAAACGGCTGCCGGTGAGGGCGTTGCCACGCCAGCCAACTGGAACGTGGGTGATGACGTGATTATCCCCACATCTGTCAGCGACGCCGATGCGAAGGCCAAATATGGGGATTTCAAGACCGTTTTCCCATATCTGCGCACCACCCAGTTGAAAGGCTAGGTCGCGCCGACCAATATGGCCGCGAAATCAAAAAAGGCCCGGGCGGATGCGCACGGGCCTTTCTGTTTTTACAAAACAATGCGCAAGCTTACTCTGCCGCGTCTTCTTTCTTGATCTCTTCGCCAGTTTCCTGATCGACCATCTTCATGGCCAGACGGACCTTGCCGCGATCATCGAAACCAAGCAGCTTGACCCAGACTTCCTGACCTTCTTTCAGAACGTCGGAAGGGTGGTTCAGGCGGCGGTTTTCGATCTGGGACACGTGCACCAGACCGTCGCGCTTGCCAAAGAAGTTCACGAAGGCGCCAAAGTCGACCAGTTTGACGACTGTACCTTTGTAGATCACGCCCTCTTCCGGCTCTGCCACGATCGAATGGATCATGTCGTAGGCACGCTTGATCGCCTCGGCGTCGTTTGACGCCAGCTTGATCACGCCGTCATCATTGATGTCGACCTTGGCACCGGATGTTTCCACGATCTCACGAATAACCTTACCGCCGGACCCGATCACTTCACGGATCTTGTCGACAGGGATCTGCATCGTTTCGATCTTGGGTGCGTGGACACTGAATTCCTGCGCGCCGGTGATGGCTTTGCTCATCTCACCAAGGATATGAAGACGGCCGGCTTTCGCCTGCTCAAGCGCCTTTTTCATGATCTCTGGCGTGATACCCGCGATCTTGATGTCCATCTGCAAGGATGTGATGCCGTTTTCGGTACCCGCAACCTTGAAGTCCATGTCGCCAAGGTGGTCTTCGTCACCAAGGATATCGGACAGGATCGCATAAGATCCGTCATCTTCCATGACCAGACCCATGGCCACACCGGCAACCGGTGCTTTCAATGGCACACCCGCGTCCATCATGGACAGGGAACCACCACAAACCGACGCCATGGAAGACGAACCGTTCGATTCTGTGATCTCGGACACCAGACGGATCGTGTAAGGGAAATCCGTTGGCGCAGGCAGAACCGCCTGAAGCGCACGCCATGCCAGCTTACCGTGACCAATCTCGCGACGGCCGGGGCCAGATACGCGACCAACTTCACCAACCGAATAGGGAGGGAAGTTATAGTGCAGCATGAAGTTCGATTTATACATGCCGGTCAGCGCGTCGATCATCTGCTCGTCGTCGCCGGTACCAAGCGTGGTCACAACCAGACCTTGGGTTTCGCCGCGTGTGAACAGGGCGGAACCGTGCGTGCGTGGCAAAATGCCTGTCTCAGACACGATCGGGCGGATGGTGTCGAGTGCACGACCGTCAATCCGCTTGCCGTTCTTGACGACATCGCCGCGCAGAACGCTGGATTCCAGCTTCTTCAGTGCCGCGCCAAGGTTGCTGTCCGCTTGCTGCTCTTCGTTCAACGACTCAATGATCTCAGCTTTGGCGGCTGAAACCGCAGCAGTACGCTCTTGCTTGTCGGTGATCGCATAGGCGGCGCGCATCTTCTCTTCACCCGCAGCCTTCACAGCGGCTGACAGATCAGAGTAATCTTCCGGCTGGAAGTCGAACGGCTCTTTCGCGGTGTCTTCGGCCAGATCAATGATCAGGTCGATGACCGGCTGAATCTGCTCGTGTGCGAAAGTGACCGCACCCAGCATTTCGTCCTCGGACAGTTCGTAGGCTTCGGATTCAACCATCATCACGGCGTCTTTGGTGCCTGCAACAACAAGGTCCA
>CBDTVH010000552.1:0-2234 GCA_965363665.1 uncultured Yoonia sp.
ATGTGGCCCCCCTTACGGCGAAACTGACTGAATTGCTTTCCGACGGGCAAGGGATGCTGAAAATGGCTATCGCAGCCGCGGCTTGTGGTGTGCCGGACGCCACGGCGCGGCTTGTGCAACTGGTTGAGAATCTGGCAGAGGCGGGCAAGAAATGATGGATGGGAACCCTGTTATGAACGCAGCAACGAAACTGCCCCTTGATGTGGGCCCGATCCATTTTGTGGGTATCGGCGGCATTGGGATGTCGGGCATTGCCGAGGTTCTGCTGAACCACGGCTATACCGTGCAGGGGTCCGATCTGAAGGCATCCAAGATCACGGATCGTTTGAAATCGCTGGGTGCGATCATCTTTGAAGGACAGCGGGCCGAGAACCTTGAAGGCGCGGAAGTCATCGTGATTTCATCAGCGATCAAACCGGGGAACCCGGAACTTGACGAAGCACGTGCCAAGGGCCTGCCTGTTGTTCGCCGGGCGGAAATGCTGGCCGAGTTGATGCGCTTGAAATCGAACGTGGCCGTCGCGGGAACGCACGGCAAGACGACAACGACGACGATGGTTGCCGCATTGCTGGATGAAGGCGGGATTGATCCGACCGTCATCAACGGCGGCATCATTCATGCCTATGGCTCCAATGCGCGCATGGGGCAGGGCGAGTGGATGGTTGTTGAAGCCGATGAGAGCGACGGGACGTTTAACCGCTTGCCCGCGACCATTGCAATCGTCACCAATATCGACCCCGAACATATGGAGCATTGGGGAACGGAAGAGGCGCTGCACCAGGGCTTCTATGACTTTGTATCCAACATTCCATTCTACGGTTTGGCCGTCTGCTGTACCGATGACCCCGATGTGCAATCGCTGGTGGGCAAGATCACCGACCGCCGTGTTGTCACCTATGGCTTCAATGCGCAGGCTGATATTCGCGCGGTCAATCTGACCTACAAGGCGGGTGTCGCGCATTTTGATATCGCCTTGCAGGCCGAAGATGCCGTGATCGCAGGATGTGAATTGCCGATGCCGGGGGATCACAACGTCTCGAACGCGTTGTCAGCGGTGGCTGTCGCCCGACACCTGGGCATGAAAAAGGATGAAATCCGCACCGCGCTCAAGGGTTTCAAGGGCGTCAACAGGCGGTTCACCAAAGTTGGTGAAGTTGATGGTGTCACAATCATCGACGATTACGGTCACCACCCGGTTGAGATTGCCGCTGTATTAAAAGCAGCGCGACAAGCCACCGAAGGCCGCGTGATTGCCGTGCATCAACCGCACCGGTTTACCAGGCTTTCGCATCATTTCGACGAATTCTGCGGGTGCTTCAACGATGCCGATGTCGTGGGCATTTCCGAAGTATTCTCTGCCGGGGAAAGTCCCATCGAAGGCGCCAGCCACCGCGATCTGGTGGCTGGATTGATCCGCCACGGACATCGCCATGCACGAACGGTTGAATCCGAGGACGATCTGGAGCGTCTGGTGCGCGAACAAGCCAAGCCGGGCGACATGGTCGTTTGCCTTGGGGCTGGTACGATCAGTACCTGGGCGAATGCATTGCCCGCCCGTTTGAAGGCGTGATTGACCCGTTTGTTCTCATTGGGCTTTGGGTCGTGCTGGCGTTCGTCATGGCAGCCTTTCCATCGCATGATAACCACTGGCGGCGGGCATGTGTGCTGATCGCAGTTGGTACGCCGCTTCTTATCTGGATTGTCTGGAAGGATGGCCCATTGATGGGCGCGCTTGCGCTGCTTGTTGGTGGGCTTGTTCTACGGTGGCCGGCTTATTTCTTGTGGCGTCGGGTCAAACAAATGTTTGGTGATCGCTAGGATGGCACAATTCTTGATCCTTGGGGTGATGCTGTCATGTGCAGCCGTTCCCTTTGTCTTGCTGACCAAGCTGATGCGCACCGGCCAGTCGGGACTGGCATTGAGCACCATTTCCGTGATTGGTGCGACCTTGGCTATCTTTGTCTACGCAAGTGGTCGGCCATTTGGGATTGATCCGGTCTTTGCCATGACCGTGGCGATGTTGGCATGTATCCCGGCCTTTCTTGGGGGAACGGCCGGGGCCTTTTTAGGCTGGCTTCTGCGGCGGCAGGACGACCGGCGCGTTTAGAAATATCCAGCAGACGAAAAATATCTTGAACGACGTTCATTCCTGTGGCACAAGCATGAACAATGTTCATAAGTGGAGAAGAATCATGATACCTGGCGATCTTTTGGCGATAGTCATTCCGTTGACG
>CBDTVH010000553.1:0-2232 GCA_965363665.1 uncultured Yoonia sp.
GTGCGGCGACGACACGGTCGCGCGGTGTGCGTTTTGGTGAAGTCGATGCAATGCAGGAAACCGAGCGGGCCATCCGGACCGCTGTGCAAGCGGCGCAGAAAATGGCCAATGTCCGCGTGGATCACGTGATTGCCTGTTTGTCGGGTGCGCGCCCCCGCTCATATGGTTTGGATGGTACGCTGAACGTCGCTGGCGGCATGGTGACCGAACAGGATATCAGTCAGGTCATGGCGTCATGTGACGTGCCTGACTATGGCGCGGATCGCGAAGTGTTGCACGCGCAACCGGTCAACTTTGCCCTTGATCACCGGTCCGGGCTGTCAGACCCGCGCGGCCAGATCGGCAATGAACTCAAGACCGACATGCATATGCTGACGGTCGATGCGACGGCGATCCACAACATCTTTTACTGCATCAAGCGCTGCGATCTGGAATTGGCGGGTATCGCGTCATCGGCTTATGTCTCTGGCATGTCGTCGCTGGTTGAGGATGAGCAGGAGTTGGGCGCGGCTTGCATTGATCTGGGTGGTGGCACGACCGGCCTGTCGGTCTTCATGAAGAAACACATGATCTATGCGGATAGCGTGCGGATGGGTGGCGAACACGTCACCTCCGATATCTCGATGGGGCTGCAAATCCCCATGTCGACGGCGGAACGGATCAAGACATTCTACGGCGGCGTCGTCGCGACCGGCATGGATGATCGCGAAATGATTGAAATTGGCGGTGACACCGGTGACTGGGAACATGACCGGCGCACAGTCAGCCGGGCAGAGCTGATCGGCATCATGCGCCCGCGCGTCGAAGAAATTCTTGAAGAGGTGCGCGAGCGTCTTGATGCGGCCGGGTTCGAACATCTGCCGGGACAGCAGATCGTGCTGACAGGTGGGGGCAGCCAGATACCTGGCCTTGACGGGTTAGCCAGCAAGATCCTTGGACAGCAAGTTCGTTTGGGTCGCCCGTTGCGCGTACAGGGTTTGCCGCAGGCCGCCATTGGACCGGCGTTTTCAAGCGCTGTCGGTCTGACGTTGTTTGCAGCCAATCCACAGGACGAATGGTGGGATTTCGAAATTCCGGCTGAGAATTACCCGGCCAGATCACTGAAACGGGCGGTAAAATGGTTTAAGGACAACTGGTAATGCGCAAGATCTTGCTGATCTGTCGAAATGCCGGGGGTCAGCGAAGGTTTTTGTCCAGATTTGGTGGCGATTTTGTGTTTTTGTCGTGACCTTTCGGCATCACCTCGTTAATGTGAGTCTTAATAAGCAGTAACGCCCGCGGGCACGGGCAATAAAAAACAGGCGGATCGAGTTATGACATTGAATCTTTCCCTTCCGGGGCACGACGAATTAAGACCACGTATCACCGTATTCGGTGTGGGCGGGGCGGGCGGCAACGCCGTGAACAACATGATCGAGCAAGAGCTTGATGGCACAGAGTTCGTTGTGGCGAACACCGACGCGCAAGCGCTGCAGCAATCCCGCGCAACTTCGAAGATCCAAATGGGTCTGAAAGTGACCGAAGGTTTGGGTGCTGGTGCACGGGCGACCGTCGGTGCGGCTGCTGCCGAAGAAAGCATCGAACAGATCGTCGATCACCTTGCTGGCGCACACATGTGTTTCATCACGGCTGGTATGGGCGGTGGCACCGGGACAGGGGCCGCGCCAATAATTGCGCAGGCCGCCCGCGAATTGGGTGTTCTGACTGTCGGCGTTGTAACCAAACCCTTCCAGTTCGAAGGTGCCAAGCGCATGAAGCAAGCCGAAGAAGGTGTTGAAGCCCTTCAGAAAGTTGTCGATACGCTGATCATCATTCCCAACCAGAACCTGTTCCGTCTGGCCAATGAAAACACGACCTTTACCGAAGCCTTCGCACTTGCCGATGATGTCCTCTATCAGGGCGTCAAAGGGGTGACCGACCTGATGGTCCGTCCCGGCCTGATCAACCTTGATTTCGCGGACGTCCGCGCCGTCATGGATGAGATGGGCAAGGCGATGATGGGTACGGGCGAAGCCGAAGGTGAAAACCGCGCCATTCAGGCTGCCGAAAAGGCGATCGCGAACCCGCTTCTGGATGAGATTTCGCTGGAAGGCGCCAAGGGCGTTCTGATCAACATCACCGGTGGCTATGATCTGACACTGTTCGAGCTTGATGAAGCCGCCAACAAGATCCGTGAAAAGGTTGATGGCGATGCGAACATCATCGTGGGGTCGACACTTGATCCGGGCATGG
>CBDTVH010000554.1:0-2229 GCA_965363665.1 uncultured Yoonia sp.
GATGGCGCAAGCCTACGTCCGCAAACGTGCGCGGACTGCACGGGGGTTGGCTGGCCGGATGTCAACGCGCCTCGATGAGGTCTTTCACGGGATCAATCCGATCAAGCTGAACGCGCTCGAATCCTATCAGGCACAGCGGTATGACAGGCTGATCCGCAAGGGTGTTCAGGCAGGTATGCGCACCACATATGGTCAAGCCGCCGTACCCGCCTTGATCGACATCATGACCGGCATCGGGTTCTTGGGCGTCATGCTCTATGGCGGATCCGAGATTATATCGGGCGAAAAGACCAACGGTGAATTCATGGCTTTCTTCACCGCCATGTCGCTTGCCTTTGACCCCCTCCGCCGCCTTGGTTTGATGAGCGGGCAATGGCAAATGGCCGCCGCCAGCGTCGAGCGACTGCAATATGTCCTGAATTTGCATCCCACTATTCTGTCACCTGCGCAGGCTAAGAATGTACCGAAAGGATCACCCAAGGTCGCATTGGACAACGTACACCTGCATTACGGTGAACTACCTGTCCTGCGCGGTGCAAGCTTTGTTGCGGAAGCCGGCAAAACAACCGCACTTGTCGGTGCTTCTGGCGCAGGCAAAAGCACCGTGTTCAATGTGCTGACCCGCCTGATTGAACCCAATAGCGGCAGCGCCCGCGTGGATGATATTGCGATCACTGATTATGACCTCGCCGATCTGCGTGGCCTGTTTTCGGTCGTGACCCAGGACGCCGCACTTTTTGACGAAACGCTGCGCGACAACATCCTGCTCGGACGCGAGGACGTTGATGAAGCGCATCTCAAGTCCGTCCTGGATGCAGCACACGTCACAGATTTCCTGCCCTCGCTACCCAAGGGTCTTGATAGCCCCGCTGGCCCCCGCGGATCAAACCTGTCGGGCGGACAGCGCCAGCGCGTAGCCATCGCGCGCGCACTGCTACGTAACACGCCGATCCTGCTGCTGGACGAGGCGACGAGCGCGCTTGACACCAAGTCCGAGGCAATTGTTCAGAAAGCACTGGAAAAACTGTCAACCGGACGCACGACCTTAGTGATCGCGCACCGCCTTTCAACGATCCGCAACGCCGATTCAATCGTTGTGATGGATCAGGGTCGGGTGGTCGATCAGGGCGATCATGATACACTACTGGCACGGGGCGGGATCTATGCTGACCTGCACCGGCTTCAGTTTTCGCAATCCGAAAGCAATGACAATGCCTGAACGAAAGGTTCTTTCAATCAGTGGTGAAGATCGCGTTTCTTTCCTGCAAGGTTTGGTCACGAACGATGTGACCAAGGCCGCCGGGGGGATCATCTATACGGCCTTGTTGACGCCGCAGGGCAAGTTCATCGCCGATTTCTTCGTGATTGGTGAAGATGATCGCCTGCTGATTGATGTGGCTACCTCACATGCCCCGACCCTGGGCCAGCGCCTGATGATGTACCGCCTGCGGGCGGCCGTCACGATTGAGCAGACTGACCTGATTGTGTCGCGAGGCACCGGCCAAAAACCGGATGGCGCCTATGATGATCCAAGGCATGACGCGATGGGGTGGCGGGCCTATGGTGACACGGACCTGAGCGACGACACCGATTGGGATGCGATCCGCGTGGAAAACCTCATCCCGCTGACTGGTGTCGAGCTGACGGACGATACCTATGTGCTGGAAGCAGGCTTTGAGGCGCTGAGGGGTGTTGATTTCAAGAAGGGGTGCTTTGTGGGGCAAGAAATCGTGGCCCGGATGAAGCACAAGACGACCTTGAAGAAAGGGCTGGCACAAGTGGCCGTCAAAGGCAAAGCCGTTCCAGGCGATGCGATCACTGCAGATGGCAAGCCGGTGGGCACACTTCATACCGTCGCAGGTGACAAAGCCCTTGCCTTCCTGCGGTTCGACCGCGCGGACGGTGAAATGCAGGCGGGTGAAGCAACCCTCACACGCCTGAAATAGCCTTACGCGCGTTCGGCGTATTCGAAGGTTTCGGTGTTGACGATGATATCTTCGTCCTGACCGACAAACGGTGGAATCATCACGCGCACGCCATTATCAAGCGTCGCAGGTTTGAAACTGTTTGCAGCCGTCTGCCCTTTCACCACAGGCTCGGTCTCGACCACCTTGCAGGTGACTTTCTGAGGCAAACTGACGTTCAGCGCCTCATCACCGTAATACTCGATCTTGACCATCATGCCGTCCTGCAAGAACGGACGCCGATCACCCAAAATATCTGCTGGCA
>CBDTVH010000555.1:0-2226 GCA_965363665.1 uncultured Yoonia sp.
GCGCCATTGGCGGCAACAACCGGCCCGCAGGTTAGCGTTTTGAGGATCGAATGGCGGTGTCGCGATAATTGGGATCGTCGCGAAAAGGTGTATCTTTTGGCGGATCGATAAAGCCGTCAAGCGGGGTGGGAGGTTGTGTAAGTCTGCTCCATAGTCTGCGCGCAAAGAACTGCGCTATGACGACCAGGACCATGAACGCGGCGAACGCTGTCAGAATAGAAGCTGTGCTCACTGCGATACAGGCACCATCTGCGCCAAAAATGATGGCATAGAGAATGCTAACTGTTTCTGTGCAATCGCCGAACAAGTCCATGCGCCCTTTTCGTTCCCATCAATAGTCTAGCGACTCAGGACGAAAACGGCAAACGTTGCTGATCTGAGAAAGTGGCATTTCTGGCAGAATTCCACATGACTTTCCAAACGACGCTTCTTAGGGTTTTGTTCGCAAGAAGAAGAACGGAGCCAGCCATGCATTTTGGCCTGACCGATGAACAACAGATGATCGTGGACACGGTCCGGTCTTTTGTCGAACACGAGATATATCCCCATGAGGACGCGGTGGAACGCAGCGGTGAGGTTCCCAAAGAGATTGCCGACGAGATCAAGCGCAAGACCATTGAGTTGGGCTTTTACGCCTGCAACTTTCCCGAAGACGTCGGGGGCGCGGGCCTGAGCCATGTGAATTTTGCGTTGGTCGAGCGTGAATTGGGGCGCGGGTCCATGGCGCTGAACCACTTCTTCGGCCGCCCGCAGAATATCCTGATGGCCTGCAAAGGCGACCAGCGCGAACGCTATCTTTTGCCTGCTGTTCGCGGTGAACGGATGGACGCTTTGGCGATGACCGAACCGGATGCAGGGTCGGATGTGCGCGGGATGAAATGCAGCGCTGTGCGTGACGGTGGCGATTGGGTCTTGAATGGGTCCAAGCACTTCATCTCAGGCGCTGATCACGCGGATTTCTTCATCGTATTCGTGGCCACCGGTGTTGATGAAACGCCGCGTGGTCCCAAAAAGCGGATCACGACGTTTCTGGTGGATCGCGGAACACCGGGGTTCGAGGTGCGCGATGGCTATGCCTCGGTCAGTCACCGCGGCTACAAGAACTGCATCCTTGATTTCGACAACTGCCGCCTGCCTGACGCGCAGGTCTTGGGCGAGGTTGATGGCGGTTTCGCGGTGATGAACGAATGGCTCTATGCCACGCGGATTACCGTGGCGACCATGTCGGTCGGACGAGCGCGGCGCTGTTTTGATTATGCCCTTAGCTATGCGGCAGAGCGTGAACAATTCGGCCAGCCCATCGGGAAATTCCAAGGCGTCAGCTTTCAGATCGCTGACATGATCACCGAGATTGACGCCGCCGATATGCTGACACTTTCCGCTGCGTGGCGATTGGATGAAGGGTTGCCTGCCAACCGCGAAATCGCGTCGGCCAAGGTCTATGCCACCGAGATGCTGGCCCGGGTCACAGACGCAACCCTGCAAATCTACGGCGGCATGGGGTTGATGAGCGATTTTCCGATTGAACGGTTCTGGCGTGATGCCCGGGTTGAGCGCATCTGGGATGGCACATCCGAAATTCAGCGCCACATCATCAGCCGCGAATTGCTGCGCCCGCTGGGGGCCTGATGGACCGGCTGGCACGGCTTTTCAATCCACGCTCAATCGCCGTCATAGGTGGCGGTGCCTGGGGCAGTGAAGTCATTCGGCAATGCCAGAAGATTGGCTTTCGGGGCGATATTTGGGTGGTGCATCCGACCAAGGACGATGTCGCGGGGCTGACGCCCCACAGGACTATCGCAGACCTTCCGGGTGCGCCGGACGCCGTCTTTATCGGCGTGAACAGGCACGCGACCGTTGACGCAGTGCGCGCGCTGTCAGCCATCGGTGCTGGCGGCGCAATCTGCTTTGCCTCCGGCTTTCGTGAGGCGGTGCATGAGGTGTCCGATGGCGATGACCTCCAACATGCGTTGTTGGCGGCGGCTGGCGATATGCCGATCATCGGGCCCAATTGCTATGGTTTTCTGAGCTATCTGGACGGCGTCGCCCTTTGGCCGGACCAGCATGGCGGTGTGCCGGTGGACAGTGGCGTCGCGATCATTGCGCAATCCTCGAATGTGGCCATCAATCTGACGATGCAAACGCGTGGGCTGCCTTTGGCCTATGTCGTGACCGTCGGAAATCAGGCGCAGACCGGGCCGTCCGAGATTGGCAAGACGCTTTTGG
>CBDTVH010000556.1:0-2219 GCA_965363665.1 uncultured Yoonia sp.
TCAGCATCACATCATTGAGGTTGGTTTCATCGACGACGTTGATATCTTGCAGGGCACGTTCGACCTCTGCTTCGCCGGATTTGTCACACGCGGACAGGCCGATGGCCGCCGCGCAAAGCGTCATGAAAATGGGGTGGCGCATGTTCTTGCGTCCTTTTGCTGCTCTTGCCTATAGTGGTTCCGACATCAGTACGAAATCGCCTGCACCGCGCCGGATCAGATTAAAGTTCTGATTTTCTTGATCCGTATTATTGCCCGGATTTTCCAATTTTGCGAGCGCTAAGCGTAAATTGTCCCGGATTTCGTCGGAATTTCCGTTATCTGCGGCAAATGCGCGTCGGAAAACCTCGCTGGCCTCACCAACTTCGCCCCGTTCCATGAGGATAACGCCCAGATTGTTCCAGGCTGGTGGGAAAGTGGGGTCTTCCTCGACCGCGCGGCGCAACCAGCGTTCTGCCTGCCCCAGTCGTCCAAGGTTCAGGTTCGCCGAACCAATGGCAGACATCGTGTCGACATTCAGACCCTGTTGGGACGCGGCGCGATTGTATGCCTTCAGGGCAAGTTCAAATTCCCCCGCCGCCATAAGCCGATGCCCGACAATCAACCCGTCCGCGCTCTCACCGCGGGCCACGCCGGGCGCGAAGACGCCGTCTGGGGAACGACTAAGGCCGCCTGTCGTACAGGCGGCCAAAAGAACAAGGGCCAAGCCAATTGAAAGGGGCCGGATCATCATCCGCCCAGATTGACTGCAATCGCGTAAATGGATGGACCGATCAGCATTGCCATCAAGGGCGGCACTGTCAGCATCATTGTCGCCAGCGTCATCTTTGTTGGCAGTTTGTTGGCTTTTTCTTCAGCGCGCATCACACGTTTGTCACGCATCTCAGCAGAATAGACCCGCAGCGCGTCAGAAATAGACGTGCCGAATTGTGAGGATTGGACCAACACGGTCACAAAGCTTGTGATGTCCGGTACACCGCAGCGGTCTGACATGTCCTTCAGGACCGTGTTTTTATCTTTGCCCGCCTTCGCTTCCTGGCTTACGATTTCAAATTCCTCGGCAAGCTCTGGAAAACCTGACTTCAGCTCTCGGGCCACACGAATGATCGACTGATCAAGCGACTGGCCTGCCTCTACGCAGACAAGCATCATATCAAGGCTGTCGGGAAAGGCATTGGTAATCGCCTCCTGACGCATTTGCTGGCGTCGCGTCACCCAGTACTTTGGCAACAAGTAACCAGCACCGCCAGGGATCAAGATCCACATCGCCAGTTGCTGTGATGTGACCTCGACTGGGCCAGACAGTTGTATCAAAGCGTAAATACCACCGCACAACAGGCCGAAAAGGCCCAACGCGAATTGCAGGAAGCTATAGATGCGCACGGCGTTCTTGCTGCGATAGCCGGCCTGCATCAGCTTGAGTTTGACCACGGAATATTCTTCAGCGTTCTGCGGTTCCAGAAAGTTGGAGTATTTTTCCAGCTTGTCCTTATTCGCTGCCGAGCGCAGCTCTTTGCCTTTGGACTTGGGGTCTTTCGCCGGGTTTCCTGCGGCTTTGATTTTATCGAGCGGATCAACTTCTTTTTTTAGCAGCACAGGAAGCGTGATCAGAATGAGAAAGACGCCCAGTAAACCGACGACCATAAGCGGCCCGAATGGCCCCAGTAGATCGGTAATCATCGTTTGAATGTTTTCCATGTCGTCCCCCTAGACCTTAATGTTGACCAAGGCGCGCATCACCACAAGGTTCACCACAAGAAACGCGACCACAATCAGAACTGCCGGAATGAAGAGTGGGCTTTCCATGACTTCATCATAATAATCCGGTTTTACCAGATTAATGCCAAGCAGGGCCACGACCGGGAACGCGGACAAAAGGTTGCCCGACCACTTCGCTTCAGCGGTAATCGCGGCAACGCGGCGGAACAGCCGGAACCGGGCCCGGATCACCTTGGCCAAACCATCAAGGATTTCAGCTAGGTTACCACCTGATGTTTGTTGAATGGTCACGGCGACGGCCAGAAACCGCATGTCCTGGTTGTCCAACCGCTCTGCCATCGCCTTGAGCGTTTCACCCATGTCGCGGCCATATGCGGCCTCGTCAGAAATCATGCCCATCTCGGTGCCCAGCGGGTCGGGGACTTCGCGTGCGACAATGCTGATCGCAGATGAAAACGGGTGCCCTACACGCAGTGACCGCACCATAAGTTCAACCGCCT
>CBDTVH010000557.1:0-2215 GCA_965363665.1 uncultured Yoonia sp.
CAGTTGGATGTACCGGTAAAGTTCTGGCCCAGACCTTCCATCATGGCCTGCACGCACCAGTCCTGCCAAAGATAGGAATGCCTGCGCCGCGTGCCAAAATCTGCGACGCGCAAATCAGTGAGCGGTTTAAGTTGATCCACCTTTTCCCACAGCTTTGTCATCGCACGCGCATAGAGGACCTGAAGCTCGAATTTACCCATGTCCCTGAGCACGGCGCGACTTCGCAATTCCATGATGACTGCAAGGGCGGGAATTTCCCACAGCATCACCTCGGGCCACGACCCTTCAAAGGTCAATTCGTACTGCCCGTCTTTCTTTTCCAGATGGTAGGGCGGCAATTGCAGGTTTTCAAACCACTCCATGAACGCCGAGGTGAACATCTGGCGTTTGCCGTAAAAAGTGTTGCCGCGCAGCCAGGTGCTTTCGCCGCGAGTCAGGCGTAAAGAGCGGATGTAGTCCAACTGCTCGCGCAGCTCGCCTTCATCAACCAATTCAGCCAGACGAATGGATTTCGTGCGGTTGATCAGCGAGAAAGTGACCTGCGTGTCGGGGTGATTGCGAAAGACCGACTGGCACATCAGCAGCTTGTAAAAGTCCGTATCAATCAAGGACCGCACGATCGGGTCGATCTTCCATTTGTGGTTCCACACCCGCGTGGCGATATCGACCATATTCAGTTCCCCCTATTGGCGCTTACGTGTTAGATCAAGTGGACGCATGGGTGGCAAGGGGGCCGTTTTCACATGGCATTGCGCTACGATTTCGACATGGTGACAATGACACCAGAGGGGTTGCCGGATGCATTTGGCGATTTCACCGCCAGCGGCGTCGAAAAGGTCGCAATGTTCCGTGACCCGCAAACGGTGGCCGCATTGTCCAGGGCCGACGCGGCTGTGCGGACCTTTTTCACCGACAGCGGCTTTGCGTTGCAGCATTTTGATAGCGGTGCGCCCCCTGACTGTTACCCGATGCGGGATGAGGATGCGCGCATCGCCATCATCGACAAACTGTCATCAAACATGGGTGTACATGACCTAAAGGGCGCCGACTGGGGCGGTTTTGAATTCGAGGCGTTCATGGATGCATTGTCCCGCGCCACACCCATCGAAGAAAAGCTTTTGGCGCCGCCACCCCGCAGCGCTGCAGGCGTTGATCAGGAACTGGCCGCCGCCCGCATCGCCTCGCAACAAAGAAAAGCGCGCCGGATGATCGCTTTGGGTGGGCTCATTCTGGGGCTGATCCTGCTTTTGTATGTCGCAAGCCAGATGCTTTGATCCTCTAGGCCTGCCCGCATGACCACGTCCAATTATTCAGCCCGGTTGGTGGGCGCTGTTGTTCTGGCCATGTCGTTGATCGTGGGCGGGGATGCGGCTGCGACGGTGCTGACGGGAGCGGGTTTTCCGCAAACTTTTGTCGCATGGACCCGGTTCGCCCTCGCAGCGCTATTGCTGGTCCCGTTTTGCGGATTGATGCGCGCTGATCTGGTGCATCTGACCGATTGGCGGCTTTATCTGCGCGCTGGCCTGATCGTCGGGGGAATCGTCAGCATCCTGACCGCGCTGAAAACCGAACCCATGGCGAACGTCTTTGCCGGTTTCTTTGTAGGCCCGGTGGTATCCTACTTCCTGTCGGCGCTTTTGCTGGGCGAACGGATCACACCCGTGCGCACCATTTTGCTTTTGGTCAGCTTTGCAGGTGTTCTGCTGGTGGTACGCCCCGGTTTCGGCATGACGTCCGGCATGGGGTTTGCCGTTCTGGCGGGCTGTTTTCACGGGTCATATCTGGTCGCCACGCGCTGGTTGGCGGGCAGTTTTCGGCCGCGGTTCCTGCTGTTTTCACAACTGCTGATCGGCGCTGTGCTGCTTTCGCCGTTTGCACTTTCGCCGATACCGCAGATGTCCCTGCCGTTTTTTGGCCTGATCACGATATCCGCGCTTGGGTCTGCGGCAGGTAATCTGCTGCTGGTGCTGGTCAACCGAAGCACGCCGGCGGGCGTGATAGCACCGCTGATCTATAGCCAGCTGCTGGCGGCGATGGTGATCGGCTGGGTTGTGTTCGGGCAATGGCCGAATGCGCTCAGCCTGTTGGGCCTTGTCATCATCATGGTGGCAGGCGCGTCATCGGTCTGGTTCGCGCGGCGTGGGCGCTAGGCGAGCGTCACGCCCGCGTCTGCCATTCCAGCCTTGGCCGCATCCAATGAACCATCGAAATCAAT
>CBDTVH010000558.1:0-2213 GCA_965363665.1 uncultured Yoonia sp.
TGCCAAAGAGCTTGAAAAACAAGCGCTCGCCGATCCTTATTTTGCTGAGAAGAAGCTGTTCCCGAACGTGGACTTCTATTCCGGCATTATCCTTGAGGCGATGGGCTTCCCGACCTCGATGTTCACACCGATCTTTGCGCTGGCTCGCACGGTAGGTTGGATTTCGCAGTGGTCCGAACAGCTTGCCGATCCGCAACTGAAGATTGGCCGCCCGCGCCAACTCTACCTTGGCGAGATGCAGCGCGACTATGTCGATATCGAAAAGCGCTGAAACGACGGGGCTGCCTTCGGGCGGCCCTTTTTCATCATGACCCTTGTCACTGAACGCCTGATCCTGCGCGCGGCCAAGCAGGGTGATCTAATGGATCTCCATGCGATCTTCAAAGATCAGCGCGCAATGCGCTATTGGTCGACCCCGCCGCATGACAGCCCCGAACGGACGCAGGAAAACCTGGATCGACTGATCGCTTCGGCAGAGCAGCAGCTGACTTATTTCGTGATCGAGAAGGAAGGGCGCGTCATCGGCACGGCTGGTATGTACAAATCCGATGAGGTTGGGTTTCTGTTGCATCCCGATTATTGGCGCCAAGGGATCATGACCGAGGCAATGCAGGCCATCATCCCCCATTTATTCGCTGTGACCACGCACCCGCAACTGACCGCGGATGCCGATCCAAGGAACGCTGCCTCAATCGGCATTTTGAAATCGCTTGGATTTGAGGAAACGCATCGGGCAGAAAAGACATTCTGCATCAATGGTGAGTGGTCAGATAGCGTCTACTTCGCGCTTCAGCGGCCCTCGTAAACCGCCTTGCGCTTCTCAAGAAATGCAACGACGCCTTCCTGAAAGTCACGCGTCTTGCCACATCGCCCCTGCAACTTGGCCTCAAGCGCCAATTGCTCATCCAGCGAATTTTCAAATGAAGCGCGGATCGCTTTTTTCAACTGGCGATAGGCCACGGTCGGTCCTTGTGCCAAGTGCGCTGCACGCTCCCGCACATGATCAAGGAACGTCGCGGCAGGGGCCGTTTCATAGATCATACCCCAGTCACAGGCCTGTTGCGCGCTGATCTTATCGGCGAAAAGGGCAGCCCCCATTGCTTTCGCGGCCCCCATCTGACGCGGCAACCAATAGGTGCCACCTGCATCCGGGATCAGGCCGATGCGCGTGAAGGCCTGAATGAAATATGCATCTTCTGACGCAATCACCACATCGGCGGCCAGCGCAAGGTTGGCCCCTGCCCCGGCAGCCGGTCCATTGACCGCAGAGATCGTCGGGACGCGGCAATCAAAGATCGCCTTCAACATCGGCACATATTCGTCTCGCAACGTTCGCTCAAGGTCCATCGAAGCGGCATTGCCCCCATCGCCAAGATCCTGCCCCGAACAAAACGCCCTGCCCGCACCCGTCAGCACAACAACCCGCGCGTCTTTTTCCGCCGCTTTTACCGCATGTGTAATCTCGGCGCGCATCTGCGTGTTCAGCGCGTTCATCATGTCGGGGCGGTTCAGTGTGATCACCGCGACCGAGTTGCGAATGACAAGTTTGATGGCCTGATAGTCCATGCGCGGGATCCTTATGAAAGCTTTGCCCTAACGTAATGAACTGATCAGTTTAGGAAAGCCCTACGGGACGTCACGAGCGCAATATTTTCTCAAGTTCCACTTTTTCGGCATCTGACAAATCCTCTGGAACCTCGCGCTTTGCCCGGATTGTGGACCAACCGATCGCAAGTGCAATGATCAGCAAAGCAGGCGCCGCGAGCCACAGAATAAGGTTTGTGCCGCTGGCGTCCGGCCGCAACATGACAAATTCGCCATAGCGCGACACCATAAAGTCCAGCGCCTCTTCGTCCGTGTCCCCGGCAACCATGCGTTCGCGCAGCACAATTCGCAGCTCTTGTGCCAGACTGGCGTTGCTTTCATCAATGCTCTCATTGCGGCAAACGGGGCAGCGCAACTCTTGCGACAGGGTGCGCGCGCGCTCTTCCAGCACCGGATCATCCAGCATTTCATTTGGGTCAACGGCCCAAAGCGGTGATGCCAAAAGCATCAGGATGATCGCCAGACGCTTCATTCCGCCGGTACCGCCTTGGGTGTCGTTTTCTTGGCTGACGCGGCCCCAATCCGCAAGCGCCGATCAGAAAGCGAGAAACAACCGCCCAACGCCATCAGGATTGCCCCGCCCCAAATCCAGTTCGCAAAGGGTTTCA
>CBDTVH010000559.1:0-2204 GCA_965363665.1 uncultured Yoonia sp.
ATTCCACCAACACCTTCCCGCAGTGGTCGCTGGCCCAGCCGTTCCGCATGCTGGCGCACAACGGTGAGATCAACACGCTGAAAGGCAACGTCAACTGGATGAAGAGCCATGAGATCCGCATGGCCTCGAATGCCTTTGGCGACAAGGCCGAGGATATCAAGCCGATCATCCCATCGGGGGCGTCCGACAGTGCGGCACTGGATTCGGTGTTCGAGGTTCTGGTTCGTGCGGGCCGCAACGCGCCGATGGCCAAGACCATGATGGTGCCAGAAGCGTGGTCCAAGCAGGCGGTCGAGATGCCGCAGGCGTGGCAGGATATGTACGGCTATTGCAATGCCGTGATGGAACCCTGGGATGGTCCTGCCGCATTGGCGATGACCGATGGTCGCTGGGTTTGCGGCGGTCTGGACCGCAACGGCCTGCGCCCGCTGCGCTATGTCGTGACAGGAGATGGTCTGCTGGTAGCCGGGTCCGAAGTGGGCATGGTGCCGATTGATGAGGCGACCGTTGTCGAGAAAGGCGCACTTGGTCCGGGGCAGATGATTGCCGTGGACATGCAAGAGGGGCGTTTGTTCCATGACGAAGAACTGAAAGACAAACTTGCCGCGGCCCAGCCGTTTGGCGAGTGGGTCGAAAAGGTCGTCGACCTCAACGACATCATGAGCGACGTGCCGGAGAAGGCCCTGTTCGAGGGAGCCGAGTTGCGCAAGCGTCAGGTGGCGGCCGGTTACAGTATCGAAGAACTGGAACAGGTCTTGGCGCCCATGGCCGAGGATGGCAAGGAAATGATCGCGTCGATGGGCGATGACACGCCGTCTGCGGTCTTGTCCAAGACCTACCGTCCGCTGTCGCATTTCTTCCGGCAGAATTTCAGCCAGGTCACGAACCCGCCGATTGACAGCCTGCGCGAAAGCCGCGTCATGTCGCTGAAAACGCGCTTTGGTAACCTCAAGAATGTGCTGGATGAAGACAGCTCTCAGACGGAAATTCTGGTGCTGGACAGCCCCTTTGTCGGCAATGCCGAATTCGATGAAATGGTTCGGCATTTTGGCGAGAGCGTCGCCGTCATCGACTGCTTGTTTGAGCCTGGCCGGGGCGCGCTGAACGCGGGTTTGCAACGCATTCGCGCCGAGGCAGAGGATGCGGTGCGGTCCGGCGCGGGCCATATCGTGCTGAGCGATCAAAACCAGTCTGAACATCAGGTACCGATGCCGATGATCCTTGCGACATCTGCGGTCCATTCGGGGCTGACCGCCAAGGGTCTGCGCACCTTCTGTTCGATCAACGTGCGGTCGGCGGAATGCATTGATCCACATTACTTTGCCGTGTTGATCGGATGTGGTGCAACCACCGTGAACGCCTATCTTGCGCAGGATTCCATTGCAGATCGTCTGCGGCGCGGGCTGATTGATGGCACGTTGACCGAGGCGATGAACCGCTATCGCACGGCGATCAATGCGGGTCTGCTCAAGATCATGTCGAAGATGGGGATTTCGGTCCTGTCGTCCTATCGCGGTGGTCTGAATTTTGAAGCGGTTGGTTTGAGCCGCGCGATGGTGGCCGAGTATTTCCCCGGCATGCACAGCCGTATTTCCGGTATCGGGACCAACGGTATCCAGACCAAGCTGGAAGAGGTCCACGCGAAGGGCTGGAAAGGTGGCTCTGACGTGCTGCCCATCGGTGGTTTCTACAAGGCACGCCGGTCCGGTGAAAAGCACGCGTGGGAAGCGCAGACGATGCATATGCTGCAGGCGGCGTGTAACAACGCGAGCTATGCGCTGTGGCAGCAATTCTCAAAATCCATGCAGTCGAACCCGCCGATCCACTTGCGTGACCTCTTGGCGATCAAGCCGTTGGGCAAGCCCGTGCCGATTGAAGAGGTCGAAAGCATCACGGCAATCCGCAAGCGTTTCGTGACGCCGGGTATGTCCCTTGGGGCGCTCAGCCCCGAGGCGCATAAGACGCTGAACGTCGCGATGAACCGCATTGGTGCGAAGTCGGACAGTGGTGAAGGCGGCGAAGACCCCGCGCACTTCAACCCGGAACCCAATGGCGACAATCCGTCGGCAAAGATCAAGCAGGTGGCCTCTGGTCGCTTTGGTGTGACCGCCGAGTATCTGAACGCCTGCGAAGAGCTGGAGATCAAGGTCGCCCAAGGGGCCAAGCCGGGTGAGGGGGGGCAGTTGCCCGGCATGAAGGTGACT
>CBDTVH010000560.1:0-2204 GCA_965363665.1 uncultured Yoonia sp.
CACAGGTCCATGTCGAAACGTTCGATCGCATTTTCGGCCAGATGCACCATGACGTTGTCTGCGAACACAGTGTTCAGGCGGAACTGCTGGATCAAGCGCGGCAGCACGGCCTGGACGCCGTACGAGAAGAGACGACAGCCGCGCTCATTGCCTTGTCCGATGCCGATGCTGTCCTGTGCACCTGCTCTACGCTTGGGCCGCTTGCCGATGAGCTTGCCAGAACCAAACCGCATATTTTCAGGATCGACCGCCCGCTGATGGAACAGGCCTGCGCGGATGGTCAAAACATTCTTGTTGCCCTTTGCCTTGAGAGTACGCGTGACGCGACCCTTGATCTGCTGGAAGACTGCGCGCAGAAATCAGGGTGTAAGATCACGCCAACAGTTGTGATCTGCGCGGACGCCTGGGCCTATTTCGAAGCGGGCGATATGGACGGTTATGCGCGGTCCATCGCGGCATCCATCAAGGACAGGATCTCTGCGGGCAGCCACGTTGACAGTATCGTGCTGGCACAGGCGTCGATGCGCGTGGCACAGCCTCACCTTGAGGGCTTTGGCATCCCTGTGCGCAGTTCACCCGTGATTGCTGCAGAAAAGTGCATTGCGATCGCGCAGACGACTATGGCGCGCAGGGCTGATTAGGCCTATCGCGGCATCGGGTTCGTGGCCCGTTTGTAGGGCGTCCAATCCTTGATCTCCGGATAGTAACGGCTGCGCCATTCTTTTACCCGTGGGTTCATCATTTTGCGCCATGCCGTGGGCACAAGTGCCACCATCGTCATCAGCGGATAGCCGTAGGGCAATTGCGGGGCCTCATCGTCGTCATAGGTCTGCAAAAGGGGGAACCGCCGGTTGGGTTTGTAGTGGTGGTCAGAATGCCGCTGCAGGTTGATCAGCAACCAGTTTGACGCCTGCTGGGTCGCGTTCCAGGAATGGCGCGGCAGGACATGTTCGTATTTGCCATCGCCAAGGTGTTTGCGGGTCAGACCATAGTGTTCGACGTAATCAACAAGTTCCAGTTGGAACACCGCCCAGAACGCCTGCGTCGCGAACAGGAAGACGCCCCACCAGCCGCCGATGATCCACGACAGCGCCGCGAAACCGCCTTGCAGCGCAAGGTACAGCCAAAACGGGTTCGACCGATGGAACCAAGGGAGCTTCTTGCGCGCCAACATGCCCTTCTCGGCTTTGAAAGACGACACCAACGATTGAAACAGCACCCGCGGGAAGAACCGGTAAAAGCTTTCGCCATAGCGCGCCGTGACCGGATCGCGCGGGGTGCCGATATAGCGGTGATGCACCAAAAGATGCTCTGACCGGAAATGGGAATAAAGGACCGAGGCCAGCAGAATGTCCGCCATCCAGCGTTCCATCTTGTGCTTCTGATGCATCAGTTCGTGCGCATAGGTGATCCCGATGGTGCCAGACAAAATGCCAAGGGCCGCGAACAGTAGCCATTCTTCGACCCGGCTCAGGTGCCCGGACTGCACGACATAGATCATGATCCCGAAAATCGTGACCAGTTGGATGGGCGTCCAAAGCAGCGTGATCAGGCGGTACCAGACCAATTGATCGTCGGGTGTGTCCAGATCCGGGTTTTGGGTGTTCTTGCCAACCACATAATCCAGCCCGGTGAACAAATACCACGTCGACACAGGCAATAGCGCAATCGTCCAGCCACCGTGCATCGCAACAAAGATCGCAAGCGGGATCAACCCAAGCGATAGCCAGAACGGCAAGGCACTGGTCAGCCGTGCGATTTTGGGTGTTCCGGGAATTGCTGTCATCATGGGCCTCCATGAACCTATCATTTGATAGTTTAGGACCGGTAAAGCCGTTTCTCAATCATCGCGTAACGTCAGATGCGCCAAATCGAACACCTTGCGCATGGCCGTGGGCAGGGCGGCGGGGCTGAATTCTGCGGGGGCAAGAAACGCGCCGCGCATCGGGGTAGCATCCAAACCAACACGGGCGGTCATGATTTTCAGGCGCAGGTGGAAATGTGTGAATGTATGGCGGGCTTCGGCGTCAAGTTCTGTCCATGCAGCATCAAGCGGTGGATACGGCGCGGGGTCTTCGTTCCAGTCCGACCCCGGCGGCCAGACCCAACGCCAGGCCGGCGACGTTCACCATGGCGAGCCCGACTCGCCACCGGTGCCGGTCGCCGCACCCGACAGAGTTGTTGCGATCAGGTTCGGGAGATCG
>CBDTVH010000561.1:0-2201 GCA_965363665.1 uncultured Yoonia sp.
GCAAAGCTGCCGAAGATCGACCCAAGCCCACCGATGATGATCATGAACAGCACCAGGAACGATTTCTGAATGCCGAACGCTTCGCCGACTTCGACCGCACCCAGATAGACCGCAAAGAACAACGCGCCTGCGATGCCAACGAAAAACGAACTGACGGCAAAGGCTGTCAGCTTTGCCTTCAACGGGTTTACGCCGATAATCTCGGCCGCGATATCCATGTCTCGGATCGCCATCCATGACCGCCCAATCGTACCCCGCGTCAGGTTGCGGGCGATGAGCGCACAGACCGTCACGAAGAACAGACAGATCAGATATTGCGCCCATGCGGGTGTGCTGGGGCCCGTCACTGCGACACCAGCGACAAGTCGCTCTGGCGCGCTGATCTGGCCGGAGGCGGAGTAGTTGTAGAACCAGCTGACCTTGTTGAAGAGCCAGACCAGAAAGAACTGCGCGGCCAGCGTCGCCACTGCCAGATAGAACCCTTTGATCCGCAGGCTGGGCAGGCCGAACGCTGCACCTACGATCGCGGTGATCCCGCCCGCCAGCACGATATGGATCATGATATTCACATCGGGAAAGGACGTCATCAGCTTGTAGCAGGCATAGGCCCCGACAGCCATGAAACCGCCCGTACCCAGCGACACCTGCCCGCAATAGCCGGTCAGAATGTTCAACCCGATGGCGGCAATCGCGTAGATCAGGAAAGGCACGAGTAGCGAACTGGCCCAATAGTCATTGATCACGAAGGGGATCACCAGCCACGCGACGGCCATCGTGACCCAAAACCCGATCCGGTCCAGCTTGAGCGGGAAGGTCTGGTTATCGGCGACGTAAGACGTCTTGAAATCACCGGCCTCACGATAAAGCATGGCAGGTCCCTTTCACACGGATTGTCTTGTCACACACGTTCAATGATCCGCTCCCCGAATAGCCCCTGCGGGCGGAACACCAGAAACAAGAGCGCCAACACATAGGCGAACCAGTTTTCAGTCGCACCGCCAAGGTAGGGCGCGCCAATCAGATATTCGAAGAGCTTCTCACCCACCCCAATGATCACCCCGCCGACAATCGCGCCGGGGATTGAGGTGAAACCACCCAGCATCAGCACCGGCAGTGCCTTGAGGGCGATGAGCGACAGTGAGAACTGAACCCCAGACTTCGCCCCCCACATGATACCCGCGACCAGTGCCACAAGGCCCGCCAGCGACCACACCAGTATCCAGATGAAATTCAGCGAGATACCCACGGACAATGCCGCTTGGTGATCATCGGCCACAGCGCGCATCGCACGGCCTTGTTTGGTGTATTGGCTAAAGGCAATCAGCCCGGCCACAAGGATGATCGCGACGACTGTCGCCACCATATCCAGCTCGTCAATGAAGAAGCCGTAGAAATCGTCACCGCCCAAGCCAGCTGTCCATTCCTCAACCACGAGTGACCCGCCTTGCGGCAGCCCGACGGCGAGCGTCTTGATGTCCGACCCCCACATCAGGTCGCCCACGCCTTCAAGGAAGTAGGCAAGCCCGATGGTGGCCATGAACAGGATGATGGGTTCCTGCCCGACCAGATGCCGGAACACAAAGCGCTGCACGCCCCATGCGAAGATCACCATAACGATCAGCGTCAAGATGATCGCAGCAAGGACGGGTACGTTCCATCCGAAATAATGGATGTCGGTCCCGAAGATGGCGTTGATCAGATGGGCAAAGGGCACCTGACCCGACATGATGCCCGCCAATGTCAGCGCCGAGAACAGCGCCATAACACCCTGAGCGTAGTTGAAAATGCCGGACGCCTTGTAGATCAGCACGAATCCCAAGGCGACCAGCGCGTAGAGCACCCCCGCCATCAGGCCGTTGATGATCACTTCGATGCCATAGAGGAAATCAGCGGACATATGCGCCTCCGCAGCCCCGGACCTGATCCGGGGCCTTTTGGCCGATGTTGACGTTGAGGTCCCGGATTAAGTACGGGACTGCATAGCACTTAGTCATGTGCCACCCCCAGATAGGCATCAATCACCTCTTGATTGTTCCGCACCTCATCAGGTGTGCCATCGCCAATCTTGCGCCCGTAGTCCATGACCACGACGCGGTCGGACAGGTCCATGACCACGCCCATGTCGTGTTCGATCAGGGCAATCGTCGTGCCGAATTCATCGTTCACGTCCAGAATAAAGCGGCTCATGTCCTCTTTTTCCT
>CBDTVH010000562.1:0-2193 GCA_965363665.1 uncultured Yoonia sp.
GGGCCTTGCACTATCCGGCGACCGTTGATGTGCCTTTGGACAAGCAGCAGCGCGCCGGGGCGCATACTGATTATGGGTCATTGACCATTCTGCTGCCGCAATCGGGCCGTCAGGGATTGCAGGTGCGGCAAGGTGAGACCTGGGTTGATGTGCCCGCACCTCAGGGCGCTTTCGTGATCAACATCGGCGACTTGATGGCGCGTTGGACGGCTAACCGTTGGGTCAGCACGCTGCACCGGGTCGTTGCCATACCGGGACAGCCTGCGCGGCAGTCGCTTGCGTTTTTTCATCAGCCAGATTGGGACGCTGAAATCGTGCCTCTGGATGGATCGAATGCTTATCCGCCGGTACGTTCGGGCCCTTATCTGATGGACAAGTTTCAAGCGACGGGTGTGTAACGGTGCGCGTGCTGGATAGGGAACGGCAGATCTGGAAGTACAAACAGAACAGATGGCGCAAAGCGTGACGCCGCTTTTCAAAGCGTTCCTGGGCGATGATTACGATGCGCTGCCCGCGCAGGTGCAACTTTTGCATGATGTTCCCGCACCCCGACGTTGGATCGGGCGGGCCAGCGTTACGCGCGGGCCTTCGCCTTGGGCGCGTTTGATTGCTGCGGTTTTTGGGTTTCCGCCTGCGACGCAGGACACCGCTGTCACGGTGACGATGACCCCGCAGGATGGCGGTGAGTTGTGGGAACGGCAGTTTGGCGACAAACGGTTTTGGTCCTTTCTGAAGGTAAAGGATGGATTGATGACCGAGCGGTTCGGCCCCTTCACATTTACGCTGGGTCTGCATGTCGCGGATGGACAGTTGCATTTCCCCGTCGCCTCGGGCCGATTGGGGCCGATCCCGTTTCCCAAGGCGCTGCTGCCCGTCAGTATCGCGCGTGAATACGAGGCCCGTGGCCGGTTTCGTTTTGACGTGGCCTTGCATGCACCGATCACCGGTGCGCCGATGGTGCATTATCAGGGCTGGCTGGAGCGTAAAGCGTGATCTGTGATCCATTGTTTGCCCGGCGTTTCCGCCCTACATAGTCGGGATGCGCCTGACCCTTCCTCTTGTTGCCGCCATGGCATTGCCGACCACGGCGCCCGCACATCCGCATATTTTCGTGGAGGCGCAGGTGACGGTCGTTTTTGCCGAAGACGGCGGGCTTGGGATCAAGCTGGATTGGTTCTACGATGATCTGTTTTCGCTTTTGGTGACGACGGATTTGGGGATCGACATGGATGGTGACCTGATCCTGACAGCCGCTGAACAGCAACTGCTGGATGAACAGATCTCCGCCTGGCCACCCGATTATACAGGCGATCTGGAGGTGTCACAGAACGGCGAGGTGCTGGCGCTGGCCGATAAACAGGATCACCGGATGACATATGCAGAGGGCCTGTTTCATGAAGCGCATTTGAGGCCCGTGCCTGCGTTGGCTGACCCCGATGCGCCGCTTCAGATACGCGTCTACGATCCGTCGTTCTACACAGCCTACGATCTGCGTCGTCCTGTGCTGATCGAAGGGCGCGATGATTGCACGGCAGAGGTGATTGCCGCTGATATCGACGCAGCCTATGCCCTAGCCGAAAGCTTGCTGGATGGGCAAGACCCAAGTGCTGTTGGCCCGGATGAGTATTTCCCCGCAATCGGGGATGCCTTTGCCGATACGATTGTCGTGACATGCGCTGGCCCGCTTTGATCCTTGCCACTTTGGGCGCGATTGCGCTGTGGCTTTGGGCCTTTGGCGGTGCTGACCAGATCTTGCGTCTGACGACCGATGCGCAGCGCGAGGTGCAGAATGCGATGGCGCGCGCATTGCGTGGCTTGCGCGCAGGTGAGGCGGGGGCGTTGGTCACGCTTTGGGGTCTTTGTTTTGCCTATGGGTTCGTTCATGCGGCGGGGCCGGGTCATGGTAAGCTGGTGATCGGCGGTTACGGGGCCGGAACGCGGGTGCCAGCGCGGCGCTTGGCCGGTCTGGCGCTGGGCGCGTCAATGGCACAGGCGCTGTCGGCAATTGGGTTGGTCTATGCTGCGGTTTTTTTGTTTGGTTGGGGCCGCGCACAGATGACAGGGCTAGCCGATGATATCCTTGCCCCGTTGAGTTACGCGCTGATCGGCATCGTCGGCTTGTGGTTGTTGGTCCGGGGTGTGCGGCATTTGCGGCCCCGGCATAACCACCCCCACGAGGGCGATGGCGAGGTT
>CBDTVH010000563.1:0-2188 GCA_965363665.1 uncultured Yoonia sp.
CTCTTCATTGACCGTCCGTTGGATTTTTCTGCATTCCCTACAGTTTTGCTGGCGTCACTGGTGTTGCGTTTATCGCTCAACGTGTCTTCCACGAAGCTCATTATCGGTGAGGGCCACACGGGTACCGACGCCGCAGGCGAAGTCATCGAAGGTTTCGCGATGTTCGTCATGGGTGGCAGTGTTGTACTGGGCCTTGTCATCTTTTGCGTCCTGCTGATCGTGAATTTTGTGGTGATCAACAAGGGCGCGACGCGGATGGCCGAGGTGGGCGCGCGCTTTGCTCTGGACGCGATGCCGGGCAAGCAGCTTGCCATTGACAGCGACGTCGCTGCAGGTGCCATCGATCACAATGAAGCCAAGGAACGGCGTGAGCGCGAACAGGCTGAGACCACCTTTTTCGGATCACTTGATGGTGCATCGAAATTCGTAAAGGGCGACGCGATAGCCGGGCTGCTGATCACCGGACTAAACCTGATCATGGGGTTGATCATCGGGATCACTGTCCATGACATGCCGGTTGCTTTGGCATTTGAAACATATGCCATTTTGACTGTTGGGGATGGTTTGGTTTCGCAAATACCTGCTGTTGTGATTTCGATTGCTTCAGCACTTTTGCTGGCGCGCGGTGGGGCAACAGGCGCAACAGACCTTGCTCTTGTCGCGCAGTTGGGCCGCCATCCATCTGCCCTTGCGACTGTCGGTGCATTGATGGCACTTTTGGCACTGGTGCCCGGACTGCCATTTCTACCTTTCATGGTTGGCGCCATGGTTCTTGGTGGCTGTGCGTATGCAATGGCATCATCAGCGCGCAAAAAAGCGGATGCCGCACAAGACACACAGGTTTTGACAGAGGAACAGCCGGCAGAAAGTTCGCTGGGCGATATGCTGGATCTTGATGATATCCATGTGGAATTCGCACCTGATCTTGTTGACATGGTTCTGGACCCGGGCACCGGGCTTGATGCCCGGATTGCCAATATGCGCAGCCATGTTGCAACAGACTTTGGTGTCTTGCTGCCCGAGATCCGGTTGACAGATAATCCCGCCCTTCCCCCGGGCTGCTATGTCGTGCACGTACAAGGGGTCGAGCAGGTGCGCGACACCTTGCATGCCAATCAGGTGCTGGCGCTGATGAACGAAGCTGATCAGTCAGATATGGCCGGTGAACTGGTAAAAGAGCCGGTCTATGGCGCGCCAGCGCGATGGATTGATCCATCCGATCAGGAAAAAGCCGCCGTTGCAGGGCTGACAACCGTGCAGCCTGCAGAGGTGTTGGCGACGCATCTGCTCGAGATCGTCAAGCGCAACTTTGCGCGTCTGTTGACCTTCAAGGCCTTGCGCCGCAGGCTTGACGAAATGACGCGGCTGACTGACCGGGATCGTGCAGAGGCCAACCGCCGCATGCTAGATGAACTGATCCCCGACAAGGTGCCACTTGATGTGCTGCTTTCGGTCTTGCGCCTTCTTTTGGAAGAGCGTGTTTCCATCCGAAATCTTGCGCTGATCATCGAAGCGACGGCAGAGGGGCGCCAGCTCTATCCCAATGTCGATGCAATTACCGAACATGTCCGCCAGCGGCTTGGGTTTCAGCTTGTCGCCAAGATGCGCAGGGCTGATGGCACAATCCCTTTGGTGCAGCTGGCTCCGGAGTGGGAAGACACGTTCACAACCTATGAAATCCGTACAGACCGTGGCGGGGGTGATGTAGCGCTGCCCCCGGAAAGCTTTAATCAGTTGGCAGATGGGATCGCGGAAAAACTGGGACAGGCGGCCAATACGGGGGCCTATGCCGCCGTCGTCACATCAACCCGCCGTCGTCGTTTTCTGCGCACAGTCATGACGGCGAAGGGTATCATGAATCCGGTTCTATCCTTTGAAGAAATCGGAATCGATGCGCGGCCCGCATTGGTTGGGTTGGTCTCGGCCTGATGGACCTGCTGCTGGAATTATTGCCTTATTCCCAAGCGGTACTTTGGACGGGTTTTGCGGTCTTCATCCGCATTGGTGGGGTGATGGCCGTTTTACCTGCGTTTGGTGATCAACCGGTGCCAACCCGTGTTCGGCTTGTACTTGCAGTCATGTTCACCCTGATCGTCGCACCATCGATCGCGCCTGATATTCCGCCTCCGCCGGAAACGCTCGTTTCAGCGTTCGGTGTTCTGGGGATGGAGGCGGTCACCGGCTTGTT
>CBDTVH010000564.1:0-2185 GCA_965363665.1 uncultured Yoonia sp.
TTTCATATTCCAGCTGCCCCGGCCCCCAGCCTGCATAGCCCAGCGCCATGATCGCCACATCCGGCCCCTCGCCTTTGGCCAGATCCTCAAGCACCTGCAAGGTTGCGGTCATGCGGTAATTGTCGTCCACATCAAGCGTGCCGTTGTCAGACGCATAATCATTCGAATGCAGCACGAAGCCGCGTTGCTGATCCACCGGCCCGCCATAATGCACACGCACATCGCGCGTGCCTGCCGACACCGGAATATCCATCTGTTCCAGCAGCTTTGCAAATTTCACTTCGGGCTGTGGCTTGTTCACGATCAACCCCATGCCGCCTTCGTCAGAATGGGCGCACATGTAGATCACGGTGTTGGCAAAGCGTGGGTCAGACATATCAGGCATGGCGATCAGCAGCTTGCCGACAAGGGTCGAATCTAGAGCATTCATACCCCTAAGATGTGTATCCCCGCCCTGTGACGCAAGCGCCATCATTGCAAGGCCTGTCGCAAACGTGACTTCCCATTGCAGCCTTGATGAATAAGTAAGTCAGTATGCGCAAGAACATGCTGATCCCTGCCCTCCTTATGGCTCTGCCGACCCTCGTGGTTGCGCAGGACTACAGCGGCATGGCCACATTTGAGGTGCTGCCCGGCTGGCGCACCGACACAGGCGATCACATCACAGCCGTCCGGGTGACGCTTGCCCCGGGTTGGATCACCTACTGGCGCGCACCGGGTGAGGCGGGGATCCCCCCGCAATTCAGTTTCACCAGCGACAGCGCCATCACCAGCGTCACACCCCACTGGCCGGTGCCCGAGGTCTTTGATGACGCTGGGTTGCGGTCGATTGGCTATGAAGACAGCGTCATCTTCCCTCTGACGGTGGATACTGACGGCCTCCGTGGCGATATCCCGATGTCCGGCAAACTCACCATCGGGGTTTGCGAAGAAATCTGCATCCCCGTCACCTTTTCCTTTGATACGCTTCTGCCGCGCGCGGGGGTCTATGATGCAAACATCGAGGCCGCACTTGAGGATGCACCACTGACACGTCGCGAAGCAAAGGTCGGCGATGTCACCTGCACCATTGATCCCATCAGCGACGGTCTGCGCCTGACCACCGAAATCGACGTTGCATCGTCCGGCACGTCAGAGTTTGTCGTCATCGAACCCGGCGATCCGCGTATCTGGGTATCGCAAGCTGATGTCAGCCGCACAGGCCCAACGCTCAGTGCCACGGTCGAAATGGTGCATCCCAGCGGGCAGCCCTTTGCATTCGACAGGTCCGGCGTCCGTATTACTGTGCTCGGCAACGATGGCTATGCGGTTGATTTGCGCGGTTGCAGCGCAGGCTAGCCACGCGCGCGCCGCGACGTCCGGGCCACCAGCGCGACCACATAGATTGCCAGCAGCAGCACCATCAACCCCACCGCAAACAGGCCAAACGCTGCCCCCATTCCACTATTCAGTATCGGCAAAACAGCCGCGACCGCCGGAAGCGGCGCACCGGTAAACACAACCGGCCCCACCGTCAGCGCAAACAGGGCCAAAGCCCCCAGCGCACCCAAACCCGCGGGCAGGAACATCGCAAGCCTCCGACCCCGCAACGCCCGCTTGGCCGATTGCACCTGCCGGTACACATCCGCCTGCATCGCCATCACCGATGGCACGACCAGCAACACAAGCACCATGCCAAAGGCCAGGCCGAATACCAGCGTCACGACAGTCGGTTTCAAGAACTCTGCCTGATTGGACCCTTCGTAAAGCAGCGGCGTCAGCCCCAGAACCGTCGTCAACGTCGTCAGCATCACCGGGCGCAAGCGATCAACCGTGCCATCTATGATGGCCGGCACCAAGCCGCGATCCTCGGCGTATTCATCGACCGTCGTGACCAAGACGATGCTGTCGTTGATGATAATCCCGACCATCCCGATCAGGCCCACGACGGTAAACATGCTCATCGGGATGCCCCAGACGTAATGGCCAAAGATCGTCCCGACCAAGGCGAACGGAATGATCGACATCACCACGACAGGCCGCGTCCAACTGCTGAAAATCCACGCCAGCGTGAGGTAAATACCCAAAAGCACCAGAATCAGCCCGGTGCGTGCATCATTGAGGAACCGTTGTTCCTGCTCACTTTGCCCCGACAGTTGCGTTTCAATCGCAAAGTCGCTCTCGATCCGCGGCAAGATATCCTCAT
>CBDTVH010000565.1:0-2185 GCA_965363665.1 uncultured Yoonia sp.
GGCGGGGCGGCAATGACATGACACGCAAATTCTTTGGCACTGATGGTGTGCGCGGCAAGGCGAACACTTATCCGATGACGGCAGAAATGGCGCTCAAGATCGGCGCGGCGGCCGGTCGGTATTTTCGCAACGACGGCTCCAATGGGCACCGGGTCGTGATCGGCAAGGATACGCGGCTGTCTGGCTATATGTTTGAGAATGCATTGACCGCGGGCTTGACCAGCACAGGCATGAATGTCTTGTTGCTGGGGCCCGTGCCGACACCTGCGGTCGGTTTGTTGACCACGTCAATGCGCGCTGACGTCGGCATCATGATATCAGCCAGCCATAATCCACACCATGACAACGGAATCAAATTTTTCGGCCCTGACGGGTTCAAACTGTCAGATGAGGCCGAGGCCGAGATCGAGGCACTTATCGGCAGTGAGATTGAGCCAGCGCAAGCCCAGAACATTGGCCGCGCCAAACGGATCGACGACGGGCGGTTCCGCTATGCGGAGCGTGTGAAATCGACGTTTCCGGCGGGAATGCGCCTTGATGGTCTGAAGGTGGTAATTGATTGCGCGAACGGGGCGGCACACCGCGTCGCGCCAGAGGTTTTGTGGGAATTGGGCGCAACCGTGATCCCGGTGGGCATCAGCCCGGATGGGTTCAACATCAATGACGGGTGCGGGTCAACGGACACTGCCGCTGCATCCCGGGCGATCATCGCCGAAGGCGCGCATGTGGGGATCTGTCTGGACGGTGACGCGGACCGCGTGATGATCCTTGATGAAAAGGGCGAGGTCGCTGACGGCGATCAGCTGATGGCGTTGATGGCAGGCCGGTGGGCCGATCAGGAACGTCTGAATGGCGGCACTTTGGTGGCAACGGTCATGTCCAACTTGGGGCTAGAACGATATCTGGATGGGCGTGGCTTGCGGCTTGAACGCACGGCGGTCGGCGACCGCTATGTGGTTGAGGCGATGCGGGCGAATGGCTGGAACCTTGGGGGTGAACAGTCAGGCCATATCGTGATGACCGATTTCGCCACCACGGGTGACGGCCTGCTGGCCGGTCTGCAATTCCTTGCGGCCATGATCGAAACAGGCCAACCCGCCAGCGCACTGACCAAAAGCTTTCAAACCGTTCCACAGATGCTCAAGAACGTGCGCTACGCCGCGGGGCAGGACCCGCTTGGTGCCGACCTGGTTCAAAAATCCATCGCTGACGCTGAAACCAAATTGATGGGCAAAGGGCGGTTGTTGATCCGCAAGTCAGGCACCGAACCGCTGATCCGGGTCATGGCAGAGTGTGAAGATGACGTGCTTTTGGCGCAGGTTGTCGATGGCATCGTGGCGGAAGTTGAAGCCGCAGTTTAGCCCCCAAACAACCGCTTGAGATTGCGCCATTGGCTGATGGCCAACCCAAGCAGGATCAATCCGAGCGCTATGAAAAAGCGCAGGGGCAGCACCTCGCTCAGGATCCATGCCCCAAAGATCATCGACCAAAGCGGCACTTGATAATTCACCAGGGTCATGAAAATCGCCCCCGCTGACCGGATCGTCGCGACACGGATCAATGCGGCCAGCGCCGTCGGGATGAACCCCAATACAATGATTGCGATCGTTGGCCGTGGGTCGCCTATGCTTGGGATACCTTCGAACACCAGCATCGCGGGGATCAGCGCAACGGAGCCAACCGTCAACAGCAAAGCCGCCATCGTAATCGCGTCGATCGGCGGGCAGCGGCGGGTCATGATGCTGGAAACGGCGTAGGAAATCGACGCGCCGATGCAGGCCAACTGGCCCAGCGGTTCCGATCCGGTGCCAAGGCGCAAGACACCCGGGCCGATCAGGACCGCAGCGCCGATGAAACCCAAGACGACGCCTAAAGTATTGCGTGTGCTCATCTTTTCGTCGGTAAACACATGCGCCAACGGCAGAACGAAAAGCGGTAATGCAGCCATCGAAATCCCTGCGAAGGCGGAAGGGACATATTGTTGCCCCCAGCTCAGCAACGCGAAGGGGAGTGCGGTATTCAGCAAGCCGATAGCGGTCAGATAGGCGCACATCGTCGGCGTGAACTCCGGCATCGGGCGTTTGAGCAGGACCATCAATCCCAACAGCGCTACAGCCCCCAGCGTGGTCCGGGCGCAGGCCACGGTCAGCGGGCCGTACCCCTCAAGCGCGATCGCGACGACCAT
>CBDTVH010000566.1:0-2176 GCA_965363665.1 uncultured Yoonia sp.
CTTATGCTCGCCAATCGCGGGGATCATGTGTTCATGGTGGTCAATGCCGCATGCAAACATATCGACCTTGCGCACATGAAGGCCGCACTTGAACCAGAGTTAATGGTGACCGAACTTCATGATCGTGCGCTTCTGGCGCTGCAAGGCCCCGCGGCAGAGGCCGTTCTGTCCGACCTTGATCCGCGCGCACGCGATATGACGTTCATGGACGTGGCGACCTTGGACTTGGGCGGTGTGCCCACGTGGGTGTCGCGGTCGGGATACACCGGGGAAGACGGGTATGAGATATCCGTTTCTGCCGACAAAGCGGAAGGACTGGCCAAGTCCCTGTTGGCGCACCCGCATGTTCAGCCGATCGGTCTGGGTGCGCGCGATAGCCTGCGATTGGAAGCGGGGCTTTGCCTTTATGGTCACGATATTGATGCTACGACCACACCCGTTGAAGGGGCTTTGACTTGGGCCATCCAAAAGGTGCGCCGCACGGGTGGCGCGCGTGCTGGTGGCTATCCGGGTGCCGAAACCATTGCCGCGCAACTGGAACAAGGCGTGTCTCGCAAAAGGGTGGGGCTGCTGCCAGAAGGGCGCGCGCCGATGCGCGAAGGCGTCCCACTTTTTGCAAGCGAAAAGGCAACAGACCCCATAGGCGTCATCACGTCCGGTGGATTCGGGCCCACGGTCGAGCGGCCGATTGCAATGGGCTATGTCACCACCGATCACGCGGTCACCGACGCTTTGCTCTACGGGGAGCTGCGCGGGAAGCGCCAACCTTTGACAGTCGCCAAGTTGCCATTCACGCCTGCGAATTTCAAAAGATAAGAGGGAGATACAGACATGAAATATACCGAAGAACACGAATGGCTCCGCGCCGAAGGGGATGCCTATGTCGTGGGGATCACCGAGCACGCGACGACGCAGCTGGGTGATCTGGTCTTTGTGGAACTGCCCGAGGTGGGCGCCGTGGTCAGCAAGGACGACGAAATCGTAGTCATCGAAAGCGTGAAAGCGGCCTCAGACATCATGGCACCGGTGGATGGCGAGATTATCGAGGTGAATACAGCGCTGGCCGATGATCCCAGCCTTGCCAACAGCGATGCCTTGGGCGCTGGCTGGTTTTTCAAAATCAAACCATCCGATCCTTCGCAGTTGGACGATCTGATGGATGAAACTGCCTATAACGCGATGATTGGCTAAAGGACTGCACCCATGACGTTCACGCCCACCGATTACCTGCCTTACGATTTTGCGAACCGTCGCCATATCGGTCCATCCCCCGCAGAGATGGAAGAGATGTTCAAGGTGGTGGGTGTCAAGGACCTTGCAGCGCTGATTGACGATACGCTGCCTGCCAACATCCGGCAGAGAAAGCCGCTTGATTTCGGCAAGGCCAAGTCCGAACGCGAGCTGTTGCACCACATGCGGGTGACAGCGTCGAAAAACAAGGTGCTGACCTCGCTGATTGGCCAAGGATATCACGGTACGGTCACGCCGCCGGCGATTCAACGCAATATTCTTGAAAACCCTGCTTGGTATACGGCCTACACGCCGTATCAGCCTGAAATCAGTCAGGGCCGCCTTGAGGCGTTGTTGAATTTCCAGACCATGGTGTCCGACCTGACCGGTCTGGACATCGCCAATGCGTCATTGCTGGATGAGGCGACAGCCTGCGCCGAGGCGATGACCATGGCACAGCGTGTCAGCAAATCGAAAGCGACCAGCTTTTTCGTGGACGAAAACTGCCACCCCCAAAATATCGCCGTGATCAAGACGCGGGCGCAGCCCTTGGGGATCGAAATCGTGGTGGGCCCCCCTGACGATCTGGATGCAGAGGCAGTATTTGGCGCGATTTTTCAGTATCCCGGCACCTACGGTCATATCCGCGATTTCACAGACGAGATTGCAAAACTCCATGAGCATCAGGCGATCGGCATTATTTCCGCCGACCCGCTTTCGCTGACGCTGTTGAAGGAACCGGGTGCGATGGGGGCCGATATCGCGGTCGGTACGACCCAGCGCTTTGGCGTGCCCATCGGCTATGGCGGACCACATGCGGCCTATATGGCGACCAAGTCAGCCTATGCGCGCAACATGCCGGGGCGGATTGTCGGCGTGTCGATTGATAGCCACGGCAACCGGGCCTACCGGCTGTCATTGCAAACACGCGAACAGCACATCCGCC
>CBDTVH010000567.1:0-2176 GCA_965363665.1 uncultured Yoonia sp.
GCACATTCCGGGTCGAGGTCACAGTCGACAACCCCGACAGCGTCATGCCCGCCGGTCTGAGTGCACGTATTGTAATTCCGACAGGGCAGGCGCGCGGTCACTTTATCTCACCCGCGATCCTGTCGCTGGGGACGAACGGCGAACTGGGTATCAAAACGGTGTTGGAGGACAACACGGTTGCCTTTTCACCGGTTGAGATCGTGCGGGCCCAGACTGATGGTGTCTGGGTAACGGGCCTGTCTGAAAACGCCCGGATCATCACGATTGGCCAAGGTTTTGTAAGCGCCGGGGATGTGGTTGATCCGCGTATTGCCGACCCCGACGAAACAGCCGGTGTAACCGAATGAATACGTTGATTGATGCCGCCTTCAACCGCAGCAAGGTTGTCCAGCTGATCCTGGTCTTTTTACTTGCTGTCGGGGCGATGTCCTATATTTCGATCCCGAAAGAAAGCAATCCCGAGATCCCGATTCCGATTGTGTTTGTCTCGGCTTCTGTCGATGGAATTTCGCCAGAGGATTCCGAGGACGTCCTTGTCGGCCCGCTGGAAACTGAATTTGCCTCGCTCACGGGCCTGAAATCCATGACCGCGACCGCAAGCGAGGGGCGCGGGGCTGTTCAGCTTGATTTTGAGCCCGGTTTTGATGCGGACGAGGCATTGGACAAGGTGCGCGAAGGTGCCGACAATGTCGAAAGCGAGTTGCCTTCGGATGCCACGGTCATCGTCACTGAAATCAACACGGCCCTGTTTCCGATCCTGACCGTGATCCTGTCCGGCCCCGTTCCGGAACGCACGCTGAACGCGCTGGCTGAGGATTTGCAGGACGATATCGAGGCACTGAGCGGTGTGCTTGAGGTTGATGTGGCCGGCAAGCGGACCGAGTTGATGGAAGTCCTGATCGACCCGACCGTGTTTGAGACCTACAATATCTCGTTCAACGAATTGATCAGTTCCATCACCAACAACAATCAGTTGATCGCGGCCGGTGCGATAGAAAGCGAGGCAGGGCGTCTGGTTTTGAAGGTGCCCGGCCTGATCGAAGATATCGAAGACGTGATGGAGTTGCCTATTCTGGTGCGTGGCCAGACAGTTGTGACTTTCGCCGATGTCGCCACCATTCGCCGGACGTTCGAAGACCCGACAGGATTTGCGCGTATTGATGGTCAGCCGGCCCTGGCGCTTGAGATCAAGAAACGTGTCGGTGCCAATATCATCGAAACGGTGACGGAAGTACGTGAGCTGATTGATACAGCCCAAAGTGCGTGGCCTGGTACCATTGACGTCCGGTACACGCTGGATGAAAGCGAAACCGTCAAGACGATGCTGTCCGACCTAGAGGCGAACGTGATTGCCGCCATCATTCTGGTGATGATCGTCGTGGTTTATGCGCTTGGTCTACGCTCTTCTTTGCTGGTTGGTCTGGCCATTCCGGGTGCGTTTCTGACCGGTGTCGCGGGCCTGTATTTCATTGGTTTCACGATGAACATCGTGGTCCTGTTCTCCTTGATCCTTGTGGTCGGTATGCTGGTGGATGGTGCGATTGTGACGACCGAATTGGCAGATCGGTATCTGCATGATGGCCAATCCCCCAAAGAGGCCTATGCCCATGCGGCCAAACGTATGGCGTGGCCGATCATCGCTTCGACAGCGACCACGCTTTGCGTGTTCTTCCCGCTGCTGTTCTGGTCGGGCGTCGTGGGTGAATTCATGAAGTTCCTGCCGATCACGGTGATCTTCACGTTGGCGGCGTCGCTTTTTATGGCGCTGGTGTTCATTCCCGTCATGGGCGGTTTGATCGGCAAGCGGCAGGCGCAGTCAGCCAAGGCCAAGGCGCAGCTTTATGCCGCCGAACATGGTGATCCGCGTCAAATGACCGGGTTCATGGGTGGCTATATTCGGGTGCTTGAATGGTCCATCCTGCGTCCCTGGACCACGCTGAGTTTTGCAATGATGGCGCTTGTCGCCTCTTTTGTCGCTTACGGCAGTTTCGGCAATGGTCTGACGTTCTTTCCTGATGTTGAACCGGAATATGCGCAGGTCGAGGTGCGCGCGAAAGATAACTTCTCGGTTTATGAGCAGGATGCATTGGTGCGGCAAGTCGAAGCGCGCCTTGCAGCTTACGATGAAATCGCCAGCGTCTATGCACGCTCTGGCGGGTCCGGAGACGGGGGCGAC
>CBDTVH010000568.1:0-2175 GCA_965363665.1 uncultured Yoonia sp.
CACCTATGGAATTTGCCACGCCCCTTGTCCCTGCCCGTCTGATCCGTCGCTACAAACGGTTCCTGGCTGATGTAACCCTCGAGGATGGGCGCGAGGTGACCGTCCATTGCGCCAATCCCGGTTCCATGATGGGGCTGGCCGAACCCGGTACGAAGGTGTGGCTTGAGCCGAATGATGACCCAAAGAAAAAGCTGAAATACGGCTGGCGACTGGTTGACCATGAGAACGGGCATTTTACCGGCGTTGATACTTCGGTGCCGAAACGCGCGTTGAAGGCCGCGCTGTTGGCCCATCAGGTACCGGGGCTGATTGCCTATGATGTGGTGCGTCCCGAGGTGAAGTATGGCGAAAAAAGCCGGGTCGATTTTCTGCTCAGCGGCGATGGCCAGGATACCTATGTCGAGGTGAAAAGCGTGACCCTGTCTCGCGAACCGGGGCTGGCTGAGTTTCCCGACAGTGTGACGGCGCGTGGGGCCAAGCATTTGGCGGAACTGGCGCAGATGGTGGCGCTGGGCCATCGCGGGGTGATGTTCTATCTGGTGCAGCGGACAGATTGCGATGCAATGACTTTGGCGGACGACATCGACCCTGCCTACAAGGCGGCTTTTGATCAGGCCGCACAGGCGGGTGTCACCGTGCTGGCGCAGGCGTGCAAAATTGACCCGACGGGAATTGCTCTGGGCGATCCAATCCCGTTCCGGGCCTAGAACTTTCTGCCCAGTTCGCCTATGTGGCCCGGTAACACGCAAAGAGGACGACCCGGTGGAAACGAACAAAGCGCATCTGACCAAAGAAGGTATCCGGCTGTATCAGCCAGAGGACTTTGCCGGCATGGCAAAGGCGGGGGCGCTGGCGGCGCAGATCTTGGATGATATCGCCGCCCATGTCGTTCCGGGGCAAACCACGGGCGAGTTGGATCGGTTGATTACCCAATGGGTCGCAGATGCGGGCGCTGTTTCAGCGACCATCGGCTATAAGGGCTATCAGCACGCCAGCTGTATTTCCGTGAACCACGTCGTGTGCCACGGCATTCCCGGTGATAAAAAGCTGAAGGATGGCGATATCCTGAATATCGACGTCACCGTTATCGTCGATGGTTGGTTCGGCGACACCAGCCGGATGTATGTCGCGGGCAACCTGCCCCGCAAGGCAGAGCGTTTGATCCAGGTGACCCATGATGCCCTGATGAAGGGGATCGAGGCTGCGAAACCCGGCAATACCTTTGGCGATATTGGCTATGCGATCCAGCTATATGCCGAAAGCAACCGCATGTCCGTTGTGCGCGATTTCTGCGGGCATGGGTTGGGCCGCGTGTTTCATGCGCCACCCAATGTCCTGCACTATGGTCGCCCCGGCACAGGTGCGCGGCTTGAGGAAGGTATGTTCTTTACCATTGAGCCGATGATCAATCTGGGCCGTCCCGAGACGAAGGTTCTGGGCGATGATTGGACGGCTGTGACCCGCGACAAATCGCTGTCCGCACAGTTTGAACATTCCATCGGTATTACGGCGGATGGGTGCGAGATTTTCACGCTGTCGCCCGGCGGCAAGTTTCACCCGACTTACACCGTCTGAACCTGGCGGAAAATCACCTGCGATTGCGCCCTTTTGCGAATGACTTGCAACTAGTAGCGCAGATCCCTATATTAGAGGTGTCGCTAGCGGTGACGCCTTTCCCCTGAAATTATGACGAAAAGGATGCACCCTATGCACCTGATGAAAACTGCCGCTATGGTGGCCACGCTTGGCCTGTCTGCAACTTCTGTCTTCGCGCAGGAGGTGACACTGCGCTTTCAGCACTTTGTGTCCCCCGCCAGCGCGAACCCCACGTATTTCATGCAGCCTTGGGCTGATGCGATCGAGGAACAATCCGAAGGCCGTATCAAGGTTGAGCTTTATCCGTTCATGCAGTTGGGCGGGTCCGCGCCCAACCAATACGACCTGATCCGCGATGGTGCGATTGATGGCGGCTGGGTCATCCCCGGCTATCAGCCGAACCGCTTTCCCGAGGCCGAGGCAATGGAATTGCCTTTCATGACCACCAAATCGGGGGAACAGGCGAGCGCTGCTGCGTGGGACTTTACGCAAGAATACCTGATGGATGACTTCGCCGATGTCCACGTGATCGCAGCCCATATGCATGGGCCGGGGATCGTGCATAAACGCGGCGCATCC
>CBDTVH010000569.1:0-2175 GCA_965363665.1 uncultured Yoonia sp.
TACCTTACCTTAAGCGTGGCCAGTCCGATCATCGCAAGGATCAACGAGATGATCCAGAAGCGGATCACGATCTGTGGTTCGGCCCAGCCCTTCTTCTCATAGTGGTGATGGATAGGGGCCATCAGAAACACCCGCTTGCCCGTGCGCTTGAAGTAAAGCACCTGAATAATCACCGACAGCGCCTCGACCACGAAAAGGCCGCCGACGATGGCCAGCACGATCTCGTGCTTGGTGGCGACGGCAATTGCACCCAACGCGCCCCCCAGTGCCAGCGATCCGGTATCGCCCATGAACACAGCCGCAGGTGGTGCATTATACCAAAGAAACCCCAGTCCACCCCCAATCAAACCCATCGAAAAGATCAGAATTTCGCCGGTTTGCGGCACGTAGTGCACATCAAGATATTCGGTAAAATCCGTCCGCCCGACGGCATATGCGATCACCCCAAAAGTGCCTGCCGCGATCATCACCGGCATGATCGCCAGGCCATCAAGGCCATCAGTCAGGTTCACAGCATTCGCCGCACCCACGATCACGATAATCGCAAAGGGAATGAACAAGATGCCAAGGTTGATCAGCGTATCCTTGAAAATCGGAAGCGCCAGTTGGTTGGTCAGATCGTCAGGATGATAGACCGCCGCCCAATAGCCAGCGACCCCGGCAATCAAGATCCCCAGCAAAATGCGAACCTTACCAGAGACACCCGAGGTGTTTTGCTTGGACACTTTCGCATAATCATCCGCAAATCCGATGGCTGCAAAGGACAAGGTGACAAACAGCACCATCCAGACAAAAGGGTTATCAAGCCGCGCCCACAACAAGGTCGAGAACGTCAGCGCCCCGACAATCAGCAAGCCACCCATCGTCGGCGTGCCTGCCTTGACGAAATGGCCCTCTGGTCCGTCATTGCGGATCGGCTGGCCCCGTCCCTGTTTCCGACGCAACACGTTGATCAAAGGGGGGCCGAAAATGAACCCGAACAAAAGCGCTGTCATGAATGCCCCACCCGCCCGGAACGTGATGTAGCGAAAGAGGTTAAAAAAATCGCCGCCGTCCGAAAGTGCCGTCAGCCAGTATAACATGCCAGATACCTTATTGTTGTTGCGGGCGGCGATGCCCGAGTTTTCGAATGGCGTCAACGACCAGACTGACTTTGCTGCCCTTTGATCCTTTCACCAGCACAACATCGCCTGCATCAACAAGCTGCGGCGCATGGGGGACCAGTTCGGCTGCGGTTTGCGCCCAGCGCCCCCGCTGTTCTTCAGGAAGCGCCTCCCACAAGTGCCGCATGAGGGGGCCTGCGCAGTGGATCAGATCAAGGCTTTTGAGGTGGGCGTTGTCTGTCATATCGCGGTGCATGTCCGCCTCTTTTTCACCCAACTCAAGCATGTCACCAAGGATTGCAATGCGCCGTCCCTTGACGATCCGGCCAACGCCATTGGTGGGGGTCGATGCGGCCAGAACTTCGAGTGAGGCGGCAAGTGATGTGGGGTTTGCGTTGAAGGCATCGTCCAGCAGTTCAAGGCTTTCACCATCATTGGCGATGTCCGTGACGATCACTTCGCGCGTGCCGCGCCCTGCCGGGGGAACCCAAGCGGCGATATCCAGCGATGCTGCAACGGGATCAGCGCCCAACGCTTCGGCCACGGCCAGCACGCCCACCGCATTCATGGCAAAGTGACGGCCTGGCACGGAGAGTTTGAAGAGGTAGTCATCGTCACCAGCCGTCGCAGCAATCACTGTCACGTCGCCGGTGATGCGCACGTCCTTGACCGTCCAATCGGCGGCAGTCTCGCCAAAGAGCACGCACTTGGCACCCAATTTTGCAGCATGGTCTTGCAAAATCGGGCTTGTTTTAATGTCACCATTCAGCACGGCAACGCCGCCAGGTTCCAGCCCGTCCATGATGCAGGCCTTTTCGACCGCGATCCCGGCCAGGTTGTCAAATGACGCCAGATGCGCCGCCGCGACCGTTGTGACCATCGCCACATGGGGCCGGGTCATTTGTGACAAAGGCGTGATTTCGCCGGGGTTGCTCATCCCGATTTCGATGACCGCGTAATCCGTATCGGCATGCATCCGCGCCAAGGTCAGCGGCACGCCCCAATGGTTGTTGTAGGACGCCTCAGCGGCATGGCATTTGCCCTGCTTTTCCAGCACCGCACGCAGCATTTC
>CBDTVH010000570.1:0-2174 GCA_965363665.1 uncultured Yoonia sp.
ATCGGATGATCTGAACACCGTTGTCGACGTGAAGCCGAATGATCCGCAGAAATTCTAGCAGGACCTCTGGGTTACGGAAATCCAAGTCGATCTGGTCATGGCTGAAGGTGCACCAGACATGGCGCGGACCATTGGCGGTTTCCACCTCTTGCAAAAGTGGTGTGGTGCGGGGGCGGACCACGTCCTTCAGATCATCGTCAGAAGAGGCCTCAAAGAAATACTTGTCGTAGGGGGCTTGCCCTTGCCGGTAGCCGTTGAACCAAGTGCCTTGGCTGGACACATGATTAAGCACGAGATCCGACATCAGATGGAAGTCTTCGCTGATCCGGTTGATATCGGGCCAATCGCCCAATTGCGGGTTCACGGCACGAAAGTCGGATACAGCAAAACCGTCGTCAGAGGTGTAGGGAAAGAAAGGCAGGATATGCACGCCATTCACCACCCCCTTCATGCGGCGCAGCAGAAAGTCGTGCAACAGGTCGAGTGGCTTATGGGACCCATCCAGAATGGAATTTCCATAGGTGATCAACAGTGCATCGCGCTCGGTCCAAAGATCGTTGCTGGGCGTGCGCCCGCGTTTGCGCCGCCGCACACCCTCTGGCCAGAAAGCATCAAGAATAGACTGCGCAAGCGCTTCGGCATTTTGCGCAGGGTAAACCTGCTCAATGAGCGTGGTGAGACGCCTGTGAAAGGATTGTATCTTGCTCATCTACCGGCAACCTGTTTCCCAAAAGCATAGCTGACCAAAAGGCACCCGAAAGATCAACCGCGGCGGCCTTATAGCGCCAGATCAGCCATCAGGTTATCCTTGGAGTAGCGCTCTTTTTCGGCTGTTTGCTTGATCCTGCCGCGTTCAACGACGGCGAAATCATCCGCAATGCGATAGGCAAAATCAGCGTTCTGTTCGACCAGTACAATGGCCATTTGACCCTGATCGCGCAGCGTTTCCAAGGCATCGCCGATTTGTTGAATGACATTCGGCTGGATGCCTTCTGTCGGTTCATCCAGCAACAAGACGCGCGGCTTGGTGATCAGTGCGCGGGCAATGGCGAGTTGCTGTTGCTGCCCGCCCGATAAATCGCCGCCGCGCCGCGTCTGCATTTCGGCCAGCACCGGGAAGAGGTCAAAGACAAAGTCCGGCACCTTGTGTTCCTCTTTGGGCAGGCAGGCAAAGCCAGTCTCCAGATTTTCACGCACGGTCATCATCGGGAAGACCTCGCGCCCTTGTGGGACATAGGCGATCCCGGCGCGCGCGGAATGGAACGCGGATGACAGTGATACCGCTTTGCCATCGACCAGAACTTCGCCTTGGGCGACCGGGTGTCGCCCTGACACTGCCTTCAGCAGGCTGGTTTTGCCCACCCCGTTGTTGCCCATGACGGCTGTGATCTGACCGACCTCTGCCGTGAGCGAAATATCGAACAGGATCTGGCTTTGCCCGTATTTCAGGTCAATATGGCGGACCTCAAGCATGGGCGCGTCCCAGATAAACGTCGATCACGGTCTGATTGGATGTGACATGATCAAGGCTGCCTTCGGCAAGCACCGACCCTTCGTGCAGCACGGTCACTTTGCAATCCAGACGGCGCACGAATTCCATATCGTGTTCCACGACCACGACCGCACGTGTCTTTGCCGCCTCTTTCAGGATATCGGTCGTCTTTTCACGCTCTTCGGGGGTCATGCCAGCAGCCGGTTCATCGACCAGCATCAGCCGGGGTTCCTGCGCCAGTAGCATCCCGATTTCCAGCCATTGCTTCTGGCCATGGCTCAATTCGCCCGCCACGCGCGTCAGGCTGTCGGTCAAGCCGATCTGAGCCGCGACCGCCTCGATCCGCTCAGCATTGGGCTTGGTCTTCTTATGCATGAGCACGGCAAACGGCCCGCGCGGCATTTTCAGCGCCATGGCGAGGTTTTGCCGCACCGTCTGGGCCTCGAACACGGTCGGTTTCTGGAACTTGCGACCGATCCCTTCGCGCGCGATCTGGCTTTCGGACATGCCGAGTAGGGAGATGTTCCTGTCACCCCAAATCACCTGACCGTCGTCCGGTTTGGTCTTTCCGGTGACGATATCCATGAAGGTGGTCTTGCCTGCGCCGTTCGGCCCGATGATGGCCCGCAACTCGGTCGGGGCAAAGTTGATCGACAGGTTGTTGATCGCCCGAAACCCGTCG
>CBDTVH010000571.1:0-2172 GCA_965363665.1 uncultured Yoonia sp.
CGACCCGCTGCCATCTTTCTTGGGACGCCAAGCGATAGGCAAGAAGGGTGGTATCGTCGTTCAAATCGGCGGCGAGGGTGACAGCACCGGGCTTGCAGATATCGAGGCTGATCTGCCGCATCTGGTTGAGATGCTGCATGACTACGCGGCCCAAATTGCCAGACCTGGGGCAAAACACAGCGTCTTGGGTCAGCAAGAGCTGCGCGAGGTTTGCGATGTTGTGCGCAAACATACAGGCCATGATTTTAAGCACTACAAGCAAACCACCCTGTTGCGCCGGATCATGCGCCGGATGAATGTGTTGCGAAGCGCGGATGTCGACGACTATCTGCGCTTTATTTCCGAAACCCCCGACGAGGCGCGCATGTTGATGCGTGATCTGCTGATTGGCGTCACCGCATTCTTTCGTGATAAAACCGCGTTTGCTGCGCTGCGTGAAAAGACACTGACGCCACTGCTTTTGCGTGACGGGTCACCGCCGTTGCGTATTTGGGTTGCAGGATGCGGGCGCGGTCATGAGGCGTATTCAATCGCCATGATCGTGCGTGAACTTCAAGACGAACTGGGCGTGTCGGGCGAAGTCCAGATTTTTGCCACTGATCTGGATGAACGCGCCTTGCGGATTGCACGAAAGGGCGTCTATCCGGCGCAAATCGCAAGCGATGTTTCCCCCGAGCGATTGGCGCGGTTCTTTGATCGGTCCGGCCAAGGTTACCGCGTTCGCCCCGAACTGCGGCAGGCGGTTGTGTTCTCTCCTCACAATCTGATCGGCGATCCGCCGTTTTCCCGGCTTGATCTGGTGTCATGCAGAAACTTGCTGATCTATCTCGGACCGCATCTGCAAAAGAAACTGATGAGCGTGTTTCATTATGCGCTGAACACAGGCGGCTATCTCTTTCTGGGCTCATCCGAGGCGGTCACGGGCCATACGGACCTTTTCCGCGTTGTCGACAGCCGCCACCGCATCGCGCAGCGCAAGGAGACGGCATTGCGCAATGCAAAGGTGGCACGGCCAAGCGGGCAGATGTCGCAAAACAGCTGGCAACCTTTGATCTCTGATCAAAGTGCCGATCTTGGCGCGATATCACAGCGCATCCTGCTGGATGAATTTGCGCCACCTTACGCCATCGTCAACGAAGACGCCCAGATCATCTATCTTTCGCAAGGTGCCAGCGATTTCTTGCAGCAGCCTGAAGGGCAGTACGTCAATCACATCATGCGTATGGCCCGCGACGGCTTGCGCGTTGGTTTACGCACAGCCTGGACCAAAGCCACGAAAAACAGGCGCACCGCGATTTATGAAGGTTTGACTGTCGAAGGGTCCGATGGCAAGCGGCGCATCAAGATCGTCGTGCAGCCGATGCCGGAACTGGGCGAGGACCACATCAATTACATGGTCGTCTTCCAGGATTTGGGGGCGGTCCATGCGGCCGAAACCGGCACGATCATCCCCGCGGATAGCGAACGCCTTGTCGAACAGCTTGAGGCAGAGCTGCTTCATACCCGCGAAGAGCTTGAACGCAGCGTGCAGGATCTTGAAGCGGCCAACGAAGAGATGAAGTCATCCAACGAAGAACTGTTGTCGATGAACGAAGAACTGCAATCCGCAAACGAAGAACTGGAATCATCAAAAGAAGAAGTCGAAGCCGGAAATCGCGCGCTCAGCGCATCAAACGATGATCTTAAGAACCTGCTGCATTCAACCGGCATCGCCACACTGTTTCTGGACGCGGATGGCCGGGTGCGCAACTTCACCCCGACCCTTACCGAGCTTTATAATATTCGCGAAAGCGACATTGGTCGACCTGTCGACCACTTCACGCATCATTTCAAAGATCTGCCGCCATTACCCGACCTCGCGAGTGTCAAGGAAATCGACGAACCACTGGAAGACGAAGTGGTTCTGAAGGACGATCAGGTGTTCTTGCGCAGGGTAACGCCCTATCGAACCTATGACGGGCTAATCGACGGAGCGGTCGTCACGTTCGTCAACATCACCGATCAAAAGCGAATTTCTGCTGATCTGGCGGCCGCGGTCACTGAGATCGAAATGCATTACAAGCACGCACCCGTCGGTCTGGCGCTGATTGATCGTGATCTTAGGTTCGTGCGCGTCAACGATCATCTGGCAGAAACCAACGGGCTGTCTGCGGCCGAACATGTGGGTCGTTC
>CBDTVH010000572.1:0-2166 GCA_965363665.1 uncultured Yoonia sp.
GCACGGACTGCTGCGTCGCCGCCGGGCAGGGCAATGGGTTGGACATGCGCGTGTCGTTCAAAGCCCGCATAATCAGCGACAAGGATTTCACCGCCCCAGATTGTCCCATCCGCGCCCCACCCCGTTCCATCAAGGATCACTCCGACCGTGCGTGTGTCATCTGGCGCGATCTGATGCTCGGCCAATGTGCTGACGAAATGGGCGTGGTGGTGCTGTACCGGGACCAGCTTTGCGCCGGTTTCTTTGGCAAGTTGTCGGCCCCATCTGGCTGAGAGGTAATCGGGGTGCATGTCTATGGCAATGACCCTGGGGTCAAACGCGTAAAGGTCGCGGAAAAGGGCGATCTTGGTGCGGAAGTCGTCAAAAGTTTCCACCGTCGTCAGATCGCCGATGTGCTGTGACGGGATCGCCTTGCCGTCTTTGACCAAACAGAAAGTCGCCTTTTGCGCAGCCCCCAATGCCAGCGTGTGCGGCGCATCTGCAAAGGCTGCATGAAGCGGGATTGGCGCGGGGGCAAGGCCCCTGCTTCGCCGAAGGATCGTAGGTGTGTGGCCCGCGCGCATGACGCTATCATCAAGCCGGTTTACGATTGTGCGGTCATGCATCAGCCAGGCGTCGGCAATCCCGCCAAGATCGCTGCGTGCCTGCGCGTTATCAATGACCTGCGGCAACCCCGAAGCGTTGCCCGAGGTCATCACCAGCGGCGTGTCAAGTTGTGCAAGCAGCAAGTGCTGAAGCGGCGCGTGCGGTCGCATGACGCCAAGGCGATCAAGCGCAGGGGCAATGCCGGGCAGGCTTGTTCCAGCGCGTTTTTTCAGCAGAACGATGGGCGCGACGGGAGTGCGCAGAAGCTCTGCTTCATCATCAGAGAGATGACAGTAGCGTCTGATCTGCGCGTCATCCTTGCACATCACCGCGAAGGGTTTCGCCTTGCGGTGCTTGCGCTCCCGCAAACTGCGGACGGTTTCGGCACTGGTCGCATCGCAGGCCAGATGGAACCCGCCGATACCTTTGATCGCGATGATCCGGCCTTGCTTCAACATCTTGGCGGTTTGTGCAATGGGATCGGCGCAGTTGATCTTGCCTTGTGCATCCTCCAGCCACGCTATCGGGCCGCAGGCTGTGCAGGCGTTGGGTTGCGCGTGAAAGCGGCGGTCATTTGGGCCTTCGTATTCGCGTTGGCAATCGGCGCACATTGTGAACGCCCGCATCGAAGTCCGCGCCCTGTCGTAAGGTATGCCTTCGATGATCGACAGACGGGGGCCGCAATGCGTGCAATTGGTAAAGGGGTAGTGATAACGCCGGTCCTCGGGGTCGAAAATCTCGTGCAGGCAAGCGGCGCAGGTTGCCGCGTCAGGTGTGATTTCGGTGCGGACCTTTCCGGTACCGCTTGGTGCGATACTGAAATCCGCGGGTGCAGGCGTTGAGAGTGAATGTATTGAGATGGTGTCGATCCGAGCCAATGGCGGAGTTTTCTCTTGCAGCGCCGCGATGAAGGCGTGCAGTTGGTCTGGTATGGCCCAGACGTCGATCCTGACGCCGCTTGCATCGTTCAAGACCCGCCCTGTCAGTCCGGCCTTTTTGGCCAACTGCCAGACGAAGGGCCGGAACCCCACGCCTTGCACGCGGCCCGTTATTTTGATGCACTGTCCAGTTTGTGCCATCGGGGTCAGCAAATACGTGGCAGCTGTTCGCCCGACAACCAGTCGATGACACGCGTGCCGCCAAAAGCAGTTGTCATCTGCACCAGATATGCAGGGTCCTCCGTTACCGTGCCGATGATCGCCGCATCTTGGCCCAAAGGGTGGACCAGCATGGTGTCGAGCAATGTGGCGGCGTCTTCGCTGGGACAAATCGCGATTAATTTGCCTTCGTTGGCAGTGTTGAGCGGATCTAGCCCGAGCAGTTCGCAAGCGGCGGTCACGTCAGGGGCAACGGGGATCTGCGCTTCATCCAATGTCATGCCGACCCCGGCGCTGATTGCAATTTCATTCAGTGTCGCGGCCAGCCCGCCGCGCGTGGGGTCGCGCAGCATGGTCAGGCTTGGAACAGCCATGAGCATATCAGCGACCAAACCATGCAAAGCCGCACTGTCCGAAAGGATTTCGGTCTCAAAACTCAGGTTTTCGCGTTTCGACAAGACCGCAACACCATGATCGCCCATCG
>CBDTVH010000573.1:0-2158 GCA_965363665.1 uncultured Yoonia sp.
ACTGGTCACCGACGGACGCATGTCTGGTGCATCCGGCAAAGTGCCCTCAGCGATCCACGTCTGCCCGGAAGCCGCCGACCATGGCCCGATTTCGCTGATCCGCGACGGCGATATCATCCGTCTTGATGCCACCACCGGCACGATCGAAGTCAAAGGCGTTGATCTGAGCACGCGCACCCCTGCCAGCGCAGATCTAAGCGGCAATGGCAACGGCGTCGGCCGTGAACTTTTCGATGTGTTCCGCCAGACCGTTGGCCTCGCTGCAGAAGGTGCGGGCGTTGTCGTGTGACCCATGCTCTTTCTTCGTCCAATCAAACTTCCGCCGGAGGCAGCGACATAAGCCCCCGGCACCGCAATCAAGGATAAAGCAATGACCCCCCAAGACGCCTCCGCCGCCGCAGAAAAGGTCTGCCGTCTGGCCCCTGTCATCCCAGTGCTTGTCGTTGACGACGCCGGGATCGCGGCCAGCCTTGCCAAGGCGTTGATTGCGGGCGGCCTGCCCGCGCTCGAGGTCACGCTGCGCACCCCGGCGGCTCTGGATGTCATCCGCGAAATGGCCAGTGTTCCGGGTGGTGTAGTGGGGGCTGGTACATTACTGACGCCCAGCGATGTGGAAAACGCAAAAGCTGCCGGGGCCACCTTCGGTGTCTCACCGGGGGCGACCGACCTGCTGCTTGACGCCTGTGAGGCCAATGATCTGCCCCTCCTGCCCGGTGCCGCGACAGCGTCCGAGGCCATGCGGCTGCTGGAACGCGGCTACACCGTCCAGAAATTCTTTCCCGCAGAAGCCAACGGCGGTGCCCCCGCGCTCAAAGCCATCGGCGCACCGATCCCGCAGGTCAAATTCTGCCCGACGGGTGGGGTGAGCCTGAAAAATGCGCATGATTACCTCAGCTTAAGCAACACGCTCTGCGTTGGCGGGTCGTGGGTGGCACCAAAGGAAAAAGTGCTGGCAGGCGACTGGGATGGGATCACGGCGCTTGCGGCAGAAGCCGCCAATTTGTGCTGATCGGGCGACGCTTCACCAGCTATTAGGGAATTGCATCTAGACGTCGCTGCGACACAAGGTGGAGCGCGCAATGCTGGAATCATGGCCTATTTCAAGACGGATCAGTAGTGGGTTTGTCATATTGACACTCATTCTTGTGGGCTTGGCACTCTTTTCACAACGCGCGGTCGGGGCGCTGGGACACAGCTATTCCGAATACCGGGTGGCATCTGAACAATCAGCGACCGTGCGCGCCGCGACGGAATACTTGCTGCAGGCAAAGATCGCCACGCTGCAGTATGTCGAAAACCCGGTTTCCGCTGAACGCGACAAGGTGATCCGCAACCTTGATGAGGTGCTGAACACTGCAGCGCTGGTCGATGATTTCGACGCAGGCTCTGACGACCAGCGGGAGCTGAAGCGCCTGAACGATCTGACAGGGCGGTACAAGGACCGCTTTCTGGCTCTTACCGGGCAGCTGGCTGAAGCGCGCGCTGCGCAATCGGAAATAGCATCCCAGTCAGACATGATCAAAGACCGCGCGAATGATTTGTTTTCCACGTCAGTTCAAAGCGGCAACCCACCGATTGTCGCGTCAGCAGGGCGGGTGTTGCAGGCCGCGATGCAAGCCGTGGTGCAAACTAAGCAAGTTTTGCTGTCAGACAGCCCCGAGAATCTTGAAAAGTTCGGTGAACTGAACGCCACCTTGGACCGCGTCTTGCGACAAATGCAGGCGCTGAACCCGGCCGGGCCGGTCGCAGCGCAGCTTGCTCAACTGGTCGAGGCCGCCAACGGATTTTCCGACACCATCGAACGGTATTCAGAAATCGCCAGATCAGCGGCCCGCTTGCAAGACGAAGTGATGGGGCAGATCGGGCCAGAGGTCGACCAGGGATTTGGCCAAATGGCGGCCAACATTTCATTGCAGCAAGCCCAGCTTGGACCAAAGGGCGCGGCAATTGTCACGCAGTTGCAGATGGTCATACCGGTTGTCGGTGTCGTTGCCGTCATTGTGGCCATATTGGCATCACTGGTGATCGGACGCTGGATCACAAGATCAGTGTCGCGTCTAGCAGACACCACCGACCGTCTTGCAGCGGGCGGCCACGACATTGAAATTTCGGGCACAGATCACAAGCATGAATTGGGACGCATGGCGCGCGCTTTGCT